>CAZKKP010000439.1:0-3805 GCA_964553295.1 uncultured Thermoanaerobaculia bacterium
ACCGCGGCGAGCCGCCGCCACCCTCCGATCCCGACGCGGGGGCGTGGCAGGGACGCCCGATCGCGCGCCGGCTTACCTCCGAGGACGGCTACGTCATCCTGGTCGGCAAGAGCGCAGCCGACAACGACCTTCTCAGTCTCAAGCTCGCCTCGCCGGACGACTTCTGGTTCCACGTCGCGGGTGAGCCCGGATCCCACGTGGTGGTGCGCAACCCGGACAACGTCGAGAGGCTGCCGCGGGCGACGGCGCAGCTCGCCGCCGGGCTGGCCGCCGGCTACTCGAAGGCCCGTCGCGGCGGCCGGGTCGCGGTCCACCAGAGCCGCTGCCGAGAGGTTTACAAGCGCCGCGGTCAGCCCCCCGGGGAGGTGATGCTCGGCCGCCACACCACCGTCCACGCCCCCCCCATCCGCCTCGACGACGACCCCTGACCGCCGCGGAGCTCGAGCCGCTCCTCTGACACGTCGAATGTTGGGTCGCGCGCAGCCCCGCGCAGGGCCGCTGCAGCTCCTCACCCCGTCGAGAGGTAGTCGCCGAGGGCGGCGGCAAGGCGGGCGGGATCGTCGGTCATGATGCCGGTGGCCCCCCGGCCGAGCAGCGCGCGGGCCTGCTCCGGGTCGTTGACCACCCAGTAGTCGACGCGCAGCCCGAGCTGACGGCAGCGGGCGACGAAAGTGGGGTGGTCGAGCCGGAGACGACCCGCCCGGACGGGGATCTGGGCGCCGGCGCCACGCACGAACCGGACCGCCAGCCGCGCCGGCAGCAGGCGGAGGATGGCGACCTCGAGCCGGGTCAGGGCGGTCGGGCCGCGATAACCGTGGCGCCGGATCCGCTCCACCTGCAGGTCGTGGAAGCTCGCCAGGGTGAGCTGCCCTTCGGCGCCGAGCTCGTGGACGACGTCGACCAGTCGGGCAACCGCCGACCGACTGCGGGACTTCAGGTCGACGCTGATCGGCACCCCCGGGTAGCGAGCGAGGATCGAGCGCAGGGTCGGCACCCGTTCGCCGGTCGACCGGCCGCCGGGGTCGAGCAGCCGCCAGGAGGACACCTCCTCGAGGGTCGCAGCCTCGATCCGACGGTCGACCCCCGCCACCCGGCGCCCGTCCCGGTCGTGGACGACCACGAAGTGGCCGTCCCGGGTCGGGTAGACATCGGTCTCCAGGGCGTTCGCCCCCTCGGCCAGAGCCCGGTCGAAGGCGGCCAGCGAGTTCTCCGGCTCACGCGCCGAGGCGCCGCGATGGGCGTAGAGGCGCACCTCGTGCCCCATGACGCCACCGTAGCACGAGGCCGGGGCTGCCCGGGCGACATGCCGCCCGGGCGGCCGCCTCGCCGGTGAGGATGCGGGCTAGAATGTCTGATTGTCGGCTCCTGGGACCCGGCGCTGACAACAGACGGATCTGACGGGAGTGATCCCATGCCACAGTCCGAGACCATCCTCATCGCCCACCCCGACCGCGAGCAGGGCTCGCGGCTGGCGGCAGCGCTGTTCGACGCCGGCTTCGAGGCGATGCACGTGCGCACGCCCGAGGACCTGCTGCGCACCACGGTCGGCTCGAACCCGCGGCTCGTGCTGGTCGATGCCCACATGCCCCAGGTCGGCGCCCACGAGCTGCACCGCCGGCTGGCGTTGACCGGGCTGACGATCCCCCCGATCGTGCTCGTCGGCTTCGAGCCCGGGGACGCGCCGGTCGCAGCCGCGCCCGCCGGGGTGAGCCTGCTCCCGGCGGAGCGCAGCGAGCCGGATCAGGTGGTCGAGACGGTGCGCCTGCTGCTGCTCGCCACGCGCGTCGGCGGCGAGCTCGACCGCCGCGTGGACCGCTTCCACGGCGACCTCACCCGGGTGTCCTTCGGCGACCTCGTGCAGGCCCTGCGCCAGCACGTGTTCAGCGGCGAGGTCGCGTTCGTCGGCGCTGCCGACTCCGGCTTGTGGGTCCGAGACGGCGCCGTGGTCGACGCCTGGCGGACGCCCGTGCGGGGGGTCAAGGCGTTCAACCGGCTCGCTGGTCTGGCGTCGGGTGCCTTCACCGTGAGGCTCGCCGAGGTGCCGGTCGACCGCCGGATCGAGGGCGACGTCGACGCCCTGGTGCTGGCGGCAGTCGACGAGCGTGTCGGTCTGCGAGAGGTGCTCGAGAAGCTGCCCTCGGCCGCCGCCAGGGTCGAGGTCTGCCTCACCAAGGACTTCTTCTCGCTGAAGTTCAGCGAGACCGAGCGACAGGTGATGGCCCGAGCGAAGGAGGCCGCCAACCTCGGCGACCTGCTCGATCGGGTCGCCGCCACCGACCTCGAGGCGGGGCGGGCCGTCGTCCGCCTGCACCACCTCGGGGTGCTGCGCCTGCGGGAGCCGGCCGGCCAGGTGCACGTGCTGACCGACTCCACCGCCGACCTCGAGCCGGCCCTGGCCCGTCGCCTCGGCATCCACGTCGCCGCGGTCTCGATCCAGCTCGGCGAGCAGCTCTACAAGGACGGCATCGACCTGACGCCGGAGGACTTCCATCGTCGACTCCGGGACCGTGCAGAGACGCCCCGCAGCCATCCGGTCACCCGGGGCGAGGTCCTCGAGATCCTCCGCCGCCTCGTGGTCACCGGCGACGTCGTCGCCGTGATGTGCTCGGCCGCGCTCTCCCAGAGCGTCGAGAACGCCCGCCAGGCCCTCGCCCAGGGCATGCCCGAGCTCGTCCAGCTGCGCCGGGAGACCGGCGCCGCGAGCGAGCCTGCGATCCACGTCGTCGACTCACGCCAGTGCTCCGGCCCGCTCGGCATGCTCGCCGTCCTCGCTCGGCGGATGCTCGAGCTCAGGCTGCCACCGGCCGAGGTGGCTCGTCGGCTGGAGAGCCTGTCATCGCGCTTCCGGACGCTGCTGACGGTGCGCAGTCTCGAGTATCTCCACCGCGGCCGAGGCATCGGCGAGCCACAGCAGGTCGCGCGACAACGGCCGGACAGCCGCTGGCTCCTCGCCCTGGAGGGCGGCGAGCTCAAGGTCGTCGGCGAGGCCGAGCCGGAGGCCGCCCGCGAGGAGCTGATCACGCGCCTCGGCCAGGAGCTCGACCCCGGCCGGGCAGTGCTCGGCGCCCTGGTCCACGCCTCCGCTCCGGCCGAGGCGCAACAACTCCGGGAACGGCTGCTCGAGGCCTTCCAGGTGCGCGAGCTGATGGAACATCCGATCGGCCCCGCGGTCACCTGCAACACCGGCCCCGGCGCCGTCGGCGCCGCCCTGCTGCAGCCGACCGACGAGGAGCTGGAGCTGCTCGGCCACGCCTGAGCGGTCCCCCCGTCCTTCCGCCCGGGGGTCGGGGAACAGGGATCAGGTGTCGGTCCCCCACCCACCCGAATCCAGCGGAAGCCCGTGATGCCACACACGCTGGTGTCGAGCGTTGGTCGACCCCCGACCCCTGACCCCGTGCGGGTGGGTGGGCGCGCCCCCTGAGCCCTCCTCAGAACATCCCCAGCTCGAGCCGGGCGGCCTCGGACATCATGTCCGGGTCCCAGGGTGGGTCCCAGACCACCTCGACCTGGGCCGAGGTCACGCCCTCGACGGCCGCCACCTTCTCGCGCACCTCGGGGGGAAGGCTCTCGGCCACCGGACACATCGG
This sequence comes from uncultured Thermoanaerobaculia bacterium, assembly GCA_964553295.1. Lineage (GTDB taxonomy): Bacteria > Acidobacteriota > Thermoanaerobaculia > Thermoanaerobaculales > Sulfomarinibacteraceae > CAZKKP01. The sequence continues at coordinate 3,588 of CAZKKP010000439.1, forward strand.
CGAGGTCAGGGTCATCTCGACGCGGACATGGCCGTCCTGGTCCACCTCGACCTCGTAGACCAGCCCGATCTCGTAGATGTTGACCGGAATCTCGGGGTCGTAGATGTCCTTGAGGGCGTCGATCACAGCATTCTTCAGCTCATTCATGGGCACTCCGCACGAGCTTGAGGCTGTCGGCCATCGGTAGCTCTCGGCTGTCGGCCATCGGTAGTCGGCTC
>CAZKKP010000440.1:0-3768 GCA_964553295.1 uncultured Thermoanaerobaculia bacterium
TGGGGCGCGGCTGCTCGCCCGCCGCTTCGGCTCCCTCGAGGGTCTCGCCGCCGCCACCGTCGAGGACCTCGAAGCCCTCGACGGCGTCGGTCCGGCGGTCGCCGCCGCGGTCCGCGAGTGGTTCTCCGAGCCCGCCAACCGCGAGCTCGTCGACCGCCTGCGGGAGCGTGGTGTCGATCCGTCATCGCGCCCCGAGGGAGCGACCCCCGAGGTGGCCCGGGGCGCGCCTCTCGCCGGCCTGACGATGGTGGTCACCGGAACCCTCAGTCGACCGCGGAGCGAGGTCCAGAGACGGCTCGAGGAGCTCGGCGCCACCGTGGCCGGCTCGGTCTCGAGCCGGACCGACGTGCTGGTCGCCGGCGACCAGGCAGGGAGCAAGCTCGAGCGGGCGAGTAAGCTGGGGGTCCGGGTGCTGGACGAAGAACGGCTCGACGAACTCGTCCGTGCTCGGGCCGGAGGGGGACTGTGGCAGCTCTGATCTTCCTGGTCGACGACGACGACGGCTCGCGCCAGGCGATGGCGCGGACCCTGGAGCGGGTCGACTACGAGGTGACCGCCTTCGACTCGGCGGAGGCCGCCCTCGCCCGGCTTCGCGCCGGCGCCCGGCCGGACGTTCTGATCTCGGATGTTCGCATGCCCGGCATGAACGGCTACCAGCTGCTCCGTGAGGTGCGCAGCGAGTGGCCCGACCTGCCGTTCCTGCTGGTCACCGCCTACGCCGAGGTCGAGGATGCTGTTGCGGCCCTCCAGCAGGGGGCGGACGACTACCTCACCAAGCCGGTCAAGATGCAGGAGCTGCGGCAGCGGGTCCAGCTGCATCTCGAGCGGCGCGTGCTGTCCGACGAGAATCGCAAGCTGAAGCAGCGGCTCGACAAGAGCTTCGGTTTCGAGGGCATCGTCGGGCACTCGCCGGCGATGGAAGCCGTCCTCGACAGGCTCCGCGTGGTCGCCCCGACCCGGTCGACCGTGCTCGTGGTCGGTGAGTCGGGCACCGGCAAGGAGCTGGTCGCCAACGCTCTGCACCAGAACTCGAGCCGATCCGAGGGACCCTTCGTCGCGGTCAACTGCGGCGCCATCCCCGGCGAGATCCTCGAGTCCGAGCTCTTCGGGCACGAGAGGGGGGCCTTCACCGGGGCCCATCAGCGGCGAATCGGGCTCATCGAGTCGGCCTCCGGCGGCACCCTCTTCCTGGACGAGATCTCGGAGCTCTCGGCCGATCTCCAGGTCAAGCTGTTGCGCGTGCTCGAGGAACGGCGGGTGACCCGGGTCGGGGGCACGGCGCAGATTCCGGTGGACTTCCGACTGGTTGCGGCGACCAACCGGAACCTCGAGCAGTGGGTCGCTGCCGGTCGGTTTCGTCAGGACCTGTACTACCGCCTCAAGGTCGTGACCCTCACCCTGCCGACCCTGCACCAGCGGGCGGAGGACATTCCGCTCTTCGTCCAGCACTTCTTGAAGATCTTCAATGACGAGCTGGGGCGCGACGTGCGGCGCATCCACCCGTCTGTGCTGGCCGCCCTGAAGCGTCAGCCATGGCCGGGGAATGTGCGCGAGCTGCGCAACCTCCTCGAGTCACTGGTGCTCTTCGCTCGCGGCGAGGAGATCACCTACGAGGACCTTCCGGCGGAGTACCGCGTTGCCAACGCGGTCCTGCCGACCCCGCCCGCGACCGCGGCGTGGCAGCCGAAACCGATGGCCGAGATCGAGCGGGAGGCCATTCTGCGAACCCTCGAGCTCACCGGCGGTCACCGGGCGCGGGCCGCCGCGTTGCTCGAGATCGGGCTTCGCACCCTGCAGCGCAAGCTGAAGGAGTATGGTGAGATCGTGCCGAATGACCGGGACGAGCTCGAAGCCGACAGCTCACCGGCTGCTGAGGACCTCGGGAGGTGTCATGGAGATCCCCGGTAAGGTTTCGCTCTTCTGTCCGCTCGTCGACGCCAAGGGTACCCCGGCGACCCTGATCACGATCGACGCCGCCGGCTACTTCCACCTCGAGGTGGTGATCAAGGGCAACCGGCACACGATGTTCGTGCCGATCGCCCAGGCGGCGCTCTACTTCGCCGAGCCCGAGCCGCAGACGACCACCGACTTCGAGATCGAGCGCTGACCCGCCCTCGAGGTGTGCCCCGAGGAGGAGAAATCTCCGCGGGACGGGGGCTGTTACCGCTGGCGTGGATCAGCGGTGGACTCTGGCGGAAATGCTCTCGGGGGCGATGGAGGAGCTACTGCAGCGTCTTCCCGACGGCCTCCTGGTGCTCGACCGCGAGCGCAACCTGAGGTTCGTCAACGATCGGGCACGCCAGCTCCTCGGCTACCACGACGGGGACCATGTGGGCGGAAGGTGCCGCATGACCACCCGCGGCGTTGACTGCGAGGCGGCCTGCCCGCTGAGCTTCGCGCTCGAGAGGCGCCTCGACCGGGTCGAAGAGTTCGAGACCGTCTACCGCGGTCGGAACGGGCGGGCGGTGCGGCTGGCGGTCACCCTGCTTCCTCTTCGCGACCAACAAGGTGAGTTCATGGGCGCCCTCGAGATCCTCCGCCAGCTCGATCCCGATCCGGGGTTCTACCTGGCCGGCGACAGCCCCACGGCGCGCAGCCTGTGCGAGCGAGCGCGGTTCCTCGCCGCCTCCGGCTGCCATGTCCTGGTGCTCGGCGAGCCTGTGGCCAGGATCGACGTGGCGCGCGCGGTGCACCGGATGTCCGGGCTCGACGGCGGGCTGTTCCGGCTGTGGCCCGGCGCCTGGCGGGAGGTCGAGCCGTGGCCGCCGGGCACGATGTACGTCGAGGGCCCGGGCGCGCGCCTGGCGCTCGGCGTCGAGCCGCCCGAGGGCTGGCGGGTGATCGTCGGCGCGGCGAACGCCGGAGAACTCCTCGAGAGTTCGTTGACGCTGGAGGTCTTCGAGCTGCCGCCTCTGGAGCAGCGGGTCGAGGACCTGCAGGTGATGGTGGCGGCCTGGATCCGACAGCTCGCGCCGGGTCTTGCGGTCGATGCCGAGGTGCTGCTGCGTCTGGCCCGTATCGGGCGGGACGCCGGCCTGGAACGGTTGTCGGAGATCGTCGTCGCGGCGGTCGCCGCAGCCCGGGACTCGCTGTGCGTGCACCACCTGCCGGTCGACGGGTACGGCGCCGGCCTGGTCGACGACCTGTTGCGTTCCTCCAGCCCGCTGCTCGCCGCCGAGGTGATGCTCATCCGAGAGGTGCTCGACCGCTGCGGCTGGCGCGTCCAGGAGGCCGCCGACCGCCTCGGCGTGTCGCGGGTCACCTTGTGGCGGAAGATGCGCGATCACGGCATCGAGCGCTGCTCAGGCCAGGGTGGCGCTCATTCGTCCTCGGCCGAGGCGCCGGCTGCGGTGAACCGGTAGCCGACGCCCCGGATGGTGTGGAAGTGGCGAGGTTGACGGGGGTCGCGCTCGAAGACCTTGCGCAGACGGTGGACGAAGGTGTCGAGGGTGCGCGTCGAGGTGTCGAAAGCATACCCCCATACCCGTTCGAGCAGCTCGCCGCGGGTGACGATGCGCCCCTCGTTCTCGGCAAAGTAGCGGATCAAGAGGATCTCGCGCTCGGTCAGGTCAACCGCGCCGCCCGGGGTGTCGGCGCGGAGCTGCTCGAGGTCGACGACCGTCGGACCGACCCGGACCAGGGGACCGGACCGTGACGGCTCGCTCGACCACCTCGTGCGGCGGAGGATCCCGTTCACCCGCAGCGGCCGGTCCACAAAGGCGACCTGATCGCGGGCGGACGTCTCGCAGTTCGTCGAACGGACCCAGC
>CAZKKP010000441.1:0-1471 GCA_964553295.1 uncultured Thermoanaerobaculia bacterium
CACGAACCCCCCGCACCGCGGGCACTGTCCGTGACGCCAGCACCCCCGGTCGCCGGGCGCGATCCCCGATCCCGCGGCCCGCCCCCCGCCGCCGGATCCCGGATGTCCCGCGCGTTACTGACACGGGATCCGGGCTCGGGCTCGGGCGGCAGGGTAGGGGGTCGCGGCAGCCGACCTGCCGGCTCACTGTCGCCGTCAGGATGAGCTCCTGCCGCAGAGGGTCGGCTTCGACTCCTGGAAGGGGCAACGACAGCGACGGGGGCGGGGGCAGCGGTCGGGGTCGTTCGCGAGCCCGTGCCCCTCTCGACCACTGGACCGGGTCAAGGGGCGGTGCGATGATGGTTCGCCGCACCCTGACGAAGGAGGCGAGGATGTCCCCTTCCCGAGATTCCCGACGTCGCGTGGTCGTGATCGACGGCCGGCGCACGCCGTTCTGTCGGTCGCTGACCGCCTTCTCCGAGCTCACCTCGTACGACCTCGGCCGCATGGCGGTGTCCGGGCTGCTCCACGCCACCCGCGTCGACCCCGAGGCCGTCGACCTGCTGGTGATGGGGACGGTGATCGCCGACGCCGCCACCTCGAACCTCGGCCGTGAGGTTGTCCTGGGCACCCACCTGCCGAAGACCTGCCCGGCCTACACCGTCACGATGGCCTGCGTCTCGTCCCTGCAGGCCTTCCTCGACGGCGCCCGGGCGATCGAGAGCGGCGCCGCCGAAGTGGTGATCGCGGCCGGCGCCGACACCTTGTCGGACGCGCCGATCCGCTACCGGAGGGCGGTGCGCAAGCGCCTGATGCTGGGCCAGCGGGCGCGGGGGCCGGCCGACTGGCTCCGGCTGCTGCGCGGCCTCAAGCTCTCCGACATCACCCCGGAGCCCGTGGCGATCGCCGAGTTTTCGACCGGCGAGCAGATGGGCGAGAACGGCGAGCGACTCGCGAAACGGCTCGGCATCAGCCGCGAGGCCCAGGACGGCTTCGCCGCCGAGTCTCATCGCCGGGCCGCCGAGGCGACCGCCGCCGGCCTCCTCACCGACCAGATCGTGCCCGCCTTCGTCGCCGGCCAGAAGGCGCCGGTCACAGCCGACAACGGCGTCCGGGTCGCCGAGCCGGGCAAGCTGGCGACCCTGAGACCAGCCTTCGACCGGCGCTTCGGCACCCTGACCGCCGCCAACTCCTCCTACCTGACGGACGGCGCCGCAGCCGTGCTGTTGGCCTCGGAGGAGGCCGCCGAGCGGCTCGGCCTCGAGCCGATCGCCCGCCTGGTGTCGTCGTCGACGGCGGGCCTCGACCCGCTGGAGGAGCTGCTGGTAGGGCCGGCGGTGGTGCTGCCCCGGGCGCTGGCCGCCGCCGGTCTCGAGCTCGACGAGGTGCAGGTCGTCGAACTCCACGAGGCCTTCGCCGCCCAGGTGCTGGCGGTGCTCCAGCTCCTCGAGGACCCCGACTGGTGCCGCGACCGGCTCGGCCGCACCGCCCC
>CAZKKP010000441.1:1481-3185 GCA_964553295.1 uncultured Thermoanaerobaculia bacterium
GCATGGGGCGGCTCGCTGTCGGTCGGCCACCCCTTCGGCGCCACCGGCGCCCGGCTGATCACCACCTGCTGCCATCGGCTGCGCCACGAGCAGGCCCGCCACGGCGTCATCGCCGCCTGTGCCGCCGGCGCCCTCGCCATCGGCCTGGTGCTCGAGCGTGTGTAGATCGAACTCACCCGGGAGGCTGCCATGCCCGCCATGACCCGGCTCGAACGGCGCCCGGACGGCGTCGCCGTGCTCTGGCTCGACCACCCCGCCAAGCCGGTCAACACCCTCTCTCCCGCCCTGGTCGAGGAGATCGAGGGCCTGGTCGACGGGGTCCTCGCCGACGACGGGGTGCGGGCCCTGGTGGTCGCCTCGGCCAAGGCCGACACCTTCATCGCCGGCGCCGACCTCGAGCTCCTCGACGGCATGGACGGGACAACGGCGGCGACCCTGTCGTCGCGCGGCAACGCGCTGCTCGAGCGTCTGGCAACCGGCGCCAAGCCGGTGGTGGCGGCGGTCCACGGCGCCGCCCTCGGCGGCGGCCTCGAGGTCGCCCTCGCCTGCCACTACATCGTCGCCTCCAACGACCCGGCCACCGTGCTCGCCCTGCCCGAGGTACAGCTCGGGCTGCTGCCCGCAGGCGGCGGCACCCAGCGCCTGGTCGAACGGCTCGGGCTGCTGGCGGCGCTGCCGATGCTCCTCACCGGCAAACGGGTGCGGGCGAAGAAGGCGCGCCGTCTCGGTCTGGTCGACGCGGTGACTACCCCTGGCGGCATCGCCGACACCGCCGCCCGCGCGGCCCTCGCCCTCGCCGAGGGCCGGCTGCGCCGGACCCGGCGCCAGCGCTCCATCGCCGATCGCGTCGCCGCGCTGCCGCCGGTCCGAGCCTTCGTGCTGCGCAAGGCACAGCAGCAGGTCGAGCGTCAGACCCGGGGCAACTACCCGGCGCCGTTCGAGATCCTGGAGTGCGTCGCGACCGGCCTGGCGCGCGGCCGGGCGGCCGGCCTGGCCCGGGAGGCGGAGGGCTTCGGCCGGTTGGTGCCGAGCCGGGAGTCGCGCGCGCTGGTCTGGCTGTTCCACGCCATGAACCGGGCCAAGAAGCCGTGGCCCGGAGGGCAGCCTCGCCAGGTGAAGCGGCTCGCGGTGCTCGGCGCCGGGTTCATGGGCGCCGGCGTCGCCTCGGTGTCGATCGGCCGCTGGCCGACCGTGGTCCGGGACCTCTCCGGCGAGGTCCTGGCGCGCGCTGGGCGGGCGGTGGACGACGGCCTCACCAAGCAGGTGCGTTCGGGCGCGCTCGCACGAGCCGAGGCCCACCGCTGTCGCTCGCGCCTCGCCCTGACGACGGCGGCCGACGACGTCGCCGGCGCCGACCTGGTGCTCGAGGCGGTCTTCGAGGACCTCGAGCTGAAGCGGCGGATCCTCGCCGAAGTGGAGGAGCGGGTCTCGCCCGATGCGGTGTTCGCCTCCAACACGTCGGCGCTGCCGATCCGGGCCATCGCCGCCGAGGCGAAGCACCCCGAACGGGTGCTCGGCATGCACTACTTCTCGCCGGTGCCGAAGATGCCCCTGCTCGAGATCGTCAGAGCCAAGGCCACGGCGCCCTGGGCGGTGGCCACCGCCCAGGCGGTCGGCCGCGCCCAGGGCAAGACCTGCATCGTGGTCGCCGACGGACCCGGCTTCTACACCACCCGGATTCTCGCCCCCTACCTCAACGAGGCG
>CAZKKP010000441.1:3195-3765 GCA_964553295.1 uncultured Thermoanaerobaculia bacterium
GGCGATGCTGCTCCTCGAGGAGGGGGCGCGCCTCGAAGACCTCGACCGGGTGCTCAAGGACTTCGGCTTCCCGGTCGGACCGGTGGCGCTGATCGACGAGGTCGGCATCGACGTCGGCGCCCACGTCGCCTCGGACCTCGGCGACGCCTTCGCCGCGCGCGGGGCGAAGACCTCGGCGGCGCTGCCCCGGCTGTTCGAGGCCGGCTACCAGGGCCGCAAGAACGGCCGCGGCTTCTACGTCTACCCCGCCAAGGGCCGCAAGCGCCCGAACGAGGCGGTCTACCAGCTGCTCGGCGCGGCGCCCCGTCGCTCGGTGCCCGCCGACGAGGTGCGCGACCGGCTTGCCCTGCTGATGGTCGCCGAGGCCGTTCGCTGCCTCGAGGAGGAGGTGATCTCCTCGCCCGAGGACGGCGACCTCGGCGCAGTGCTCGGCCTCGGCTTCCCGCCCTTCCGTGGCGGCCCCTTCCACCACGTCGACGCGGTCGGCGCCGCCGCCGTCAGGGACCGGCTTGCCGCCCTCGCCGACCGCCACGGTCCCCGTTTCGCCCCGCCGGAGGGGCTCGGCCCGCG
>CAZKKP010000442.1:0-3764 GCA_964553295.1 uncultured Thermoanaerobaculia bacterium
CCGTGGGGGCGCGGCCGGGGGTGCCGCCGACGGTGTGGTACACCACGGTCTGGGTCCACAACCCCAGCCCGAGGGCGGCCAACGTCACCTTCTACCTGCTCGAGCGCAAGGAAAACCCGGCGCCCCTGACCTACACCGACACCATCCCGGCGGGCGACACCAGGAGGTACGACAACGCCGTCAAGACCATGTTCGGGGTCGAGGTGTTCGGCGCCATCCGGGTCACCGCCAGCGCCAGGGTGGTGGTGGGCTCCCGCATCTACTCGGCGACGGGGCCGCTGGACGAGTCGTCAGGGCAGTTCTTCGCCGGCGTCCCGGCCTCCTTCGCCATCGGTCAGGGCCAGTCCACGGAACTGCTGGGCGTCTGGCAGACCCTGCCGGCGGGTCATTCCGATTTCCGCTACAACTTCGGCTTCGTCGAGACCACCGGCAGCGGCGCCTGCACCGTCCGGGTGCAGGCCAAGGACCACACGGGAGCGGAGCTGGGCAGCAAGAGCTACACCGTGCGCGAGTGGGAGCAGATGCAGAAGAGCTTCAGCTCGGAGTTCCCAACCCTCTCCACGGACAACGCCCGGCTCACCGTCACGGTGACCGGCGGGTCCGGGCGGGTGATCGCCTTCGGTTCCCAGGTGGCCAACGCCTCCCAGGACCCGTCGACCTTCGAGATGTCCTTCCGCGATGACCTGCTCGCCGAGAACAGCTCCGGCTCGGGGACGATCACCGGCGTCACCGCCGGCGCCGGGTTGACCGGCGGCGGCACCACCGGCTCGGTGACCCTGGACGTGGGGGCCGGCGCCGGCATCCAGGTGGACGCCAACACCGTCGGTCTGGCCGACGGCGGGGTGAGCACCGCCAAGCTCGCCAACGCGGCCGTGACCTCGGCGAAGATCGCCGACGGGACGGTGGCAGCGTCAGATCTCGCCACCGGCGCGGTGACCAAGGCGAAGCTGTCGGCCTCCGGCGGCGCCGGCGGACAGGTGCTGGGCACCGACGGCGCCAATCTCGTGTGGCAGGACCCCGGCAGCGGCGGCGGCGGCATCACGGGGGTGACGGCGGGCGCCGGCCTGACCGGCGGCGGGAGCAGCGGCAACGTCACCGTGGGCGTGGCGCCCGGCGGCATCACCAGCGAAATGATCCAGGACGGCACCGTCGCCACGGCGGACCTCGCTGATGCGGCTATCACCTTCCAGAAGCTTGCGCAACCCTCGGTAGGGTTCGGGCACATCCACCCACACGGCGGTGAGATCGGCAAGGTGCTCAAACACACGGGCTCCGCCGTCGCCTGGCGTGACGACGGCCTGACCCTGCCGTACTCACAGACGACTTCCGCGGCTGGAGACGCCGCTTTCTCTGTCGTCAACAATAGCCCTTCCGGACGTGGCGTCTACGGCGAAGGCCACAGCGGGAATTACGGCTACCTGGGCGACGGCACCTACGGCGCACTGGGTCGCCGCGGCGACGACTCCGCGGTCGGCTACCTGGGCGGCGACCACGGCGTCTGGGGCCGCTGCAACGTGGCCGGCAGATACGCCGGGTACTTCAACGGCAACGCCCACGTCACCGGAACGCTCTCCAAGGGAGGCGGCTCCTTCAAGATCGACCACCCCCTGGACCCTGAGAACAAGCTTCTCTCCCACTCCTTCGTCGAGTCTCCAGACATGATGAACATCTACAACGGCAACGTGGTCACCGACGACGAAGGTCGGGCGGTGGTGGAGCTGCCTGAGTGGTTCGAGGCGCTCAACCGGGACTTCCGCTACCAGCTCACGGTCATCGGCCGCTTCGCCCAGGCCATCGTCGAGGAGGAGGTCGAGGACAACCGCTTCACCATCCGGACCAACCTCGCCCACGTCAAGGTCTCCTGGCAGGTCACCGGCATCCGCCAGGACCCGTTCGCCAATGCCTACCGCATCCCGGTCGAGGAGGACAAGGCCGACGACGAGCGCGGCACCTACCTCCACCCCGCCGCCTGGGGCCAGCCGGAGGACAGGGGCGTCGAGCATCTCCGGGAGCACAGCGAGCCGCGACAGAGCGCAGGATCTCTCCTCGCCGCGGCGCACCACCGGTAGGGCTCGGGCGGGTGTGGGGCGTCCCGCGCCGGGCCAGGACTCTGTTTCGCAGGGCGGTGGTGCAGCGCCCTGCGGCGCTGCGCGGCTCAATAAGAGAAGCGTCCTTCCTGGTCCCCCCGCTGCAGCCCCGGTCGGACTGACAACGGGCGGTCGACTCGAGCCGCCCAAGAGCGAGCTCTTCTCCCTGGGTTCGAGCCACGGGGTCGGCCCGCGCTGTGCGCATCGCCCGTCCGCGGTCGTTTCACCTGTGACGAACTGGTGACGACGAGGAGGACACCATGCCCCTGACCACCCGGAGCTTCATCCTGACCATCCTCGGCGCGCTCGCGCTGCTCACCGGGCAGAGCGCTGCCGACACCTTCGTCGTCGACCGCTTCGACGACTCGACCGTCGGCGACTGCCTGCCGACCGTGCCCGGGGACTGCGCCCTGCGCGGCGCCGTCATCCGCGCCAACTCCAGCCCCGGCGACGACGTCATCCTCCTCCCGGCCGGCACCTACACCCTGTCCATCCCGGGCGCGTGGGACGACGCCTGCCTGACCGGCGACCTCGACGTCACCGACACCCTCCTCATCGTGGGCGAGGGCGCCGAGCTCACGGTGGTCGACGGCGGCGGCCTCGACCGGGTGTTCGACGTCCACCCGTCCTGCGGTCGGCTGACGCTGCGCGGGGTGACGGTGGCCGGTGGCCTTTCCGTTGCAGGAACCAGCGGCGGCGCCGGCATCCGCGCCATCGACAGCTCCCTCAGGCTCGAGAGCTGCGTGGTCAGCGGCAACGAGATGACGGTCGCGCACGCGGGGACGGCGGTCTACGCGTACTCGACCGTGCCCGGCGACATGGCCGAGATCGTGGACAGCTGGATCACCGGCAACACCGGGCATGGACAGACCCTGAGCCTGGGGCCCGGCAGGCTCGAGCGCACGACCGTGAGCGGCAACACGCACCTGGGGTCCCAGGGGGTTGTCGTGGCCCTCCATGGCACCGGCGGCGCCCTGCTCGACAGCACCATCGGCGACAACACCCGGCCCGCCTCGGGCCCCGCGGTCCTGATAGGGGCCCCGGGGTACGAGGTGAGGGGCTCGACGCTGGTCGACGACCCCGGCAGGATGGTGCTGTTGGTTGCAACCGGCGGCAGCGCCGCCCTGGGCAACACCGTGGTCGTCGGATTGTGCGTCCAGGGCGGGGGTCCGCTGACCACCCTCGGCGGCAACCTGGAGAGCCCGGGCAACTCGTGCGGCCTGGGCGGCAGCGACCTGGTCAACGTCGCCAACCCCGGCCTGTCGGCCCTCGGCTTCGCCGGCGGCCCCGCGCCCCTCTACCGGCCCCTGCCCGGCGGCCCGGCCCTCGACGCGCCCCTCGCGGCCGCCGGCTGCCGGCCCCTCGACCAGCGCGGTCTGTCCCGCCCCCGCGACGGCGACGGCGACGGCGCCGCCGTCTGCGACATCGGCGCCGCCGAGCTGGCCGGCCCCGGAGAGCTGTTCCTCGAGACCTTCGAGTGCGGCTTCGCCACCGGCTGGTCCCAGGTGGTCCGATAGCGGGTTCGCCCGGCGCTGCCTTTCCCCGGTCACCGCCCTCGGCGCCCTGTGCGCTTTCACGCCTCCTCGTCGTTGTCACGGTTGAAAGTGACGCACGGGAACAACCACGAGGGGGGTCACGATGAACGCAACATGGCGGAAGGTCGTTCGACAGGCTCTT
>CAZKKP010000443.1:0-3762 GCA_964553295.1 uncultured Thermoanaerobaculia bacterium
CGCGCACCGTCTGCAGGGCGTGGCCGCGGACCTCAGGGGTCGCCGAGACGTCGAGCACCACCAGCTCGTCGGCGTCCTGGGCGGCGTAGGCGGCGGCCCGCTCCACCGGGTCGCCGGCGTCGCGCAGCCCCTGGAACCTGACGCCCTTGACGACACGTCCGTTCTTGACGTCGAGGCAGGGGATCAGCCGCGGCATGAGCATCAGACCACCTCCAGCCAGCGCTCGATCAACGCCTGTCCCCAGCGGCCCGAGAGCTCGGGGTGAAACTGGCAGGCGAGCACCGGGCCGCGCTCCAGCGCCGCGACGAAGAGGCTGCCGTGGTCGGTGAGCGCCCCAGCCCAGCCCTCGGGGGCCCGATCGAGCTTGTAGGAGTTGGCGAAGTACGCGTCGCCGTCGGTCAGGAGCCTGCAGTCCGGCCCCGCGGTGACCCGGTTCCAGCCGAGCTGCGGCGCCCGCAGGCCGTCGGCGAAGCGGGTCACCGTCTCCGGCAGGACGCCGAGCCCGGGCACCCCGGGCGCCTCCTCGCTCCAGGCCGCCAGCAGCTGCAGCCCGAGACAGATCGCCAGCGCCGGCCGACCGCCCGCGAAGCGCTCGGCGAGCGGCCCGGCGAGCCCGCTCAGCCGCAGGCCCTCGGCCACCGGCCCGAAGGACCCCACACCCGGGAGCACCAGCCGATCGGCCTTCTCGACCACGGTCGGGTCCGAGGCCACCTCGACCGCCGCCCCACCGCGCTCGAGCGCCGCCACCACCGACGCCAGGTTCGCCGTCCCCGTCCGCACCACCACCACCTGCCTCATGACCAGCTCCAACCTGGTGTGACACGGGGGCCTTCACCACAGAGGCACAGAGGCACAGAGAGACACGGTGAGGAGTCCACAAACCAGGATCTTCGTGCGAAGTCGCTCATGAAAAGGTGTTGAAGTGGAGAGCTGCCAAGGAGCCGTCTCAGGACGGAAGTACCTCTGTGCCTCTGTGGTGACGAGGCCGACGGTTGGGATGCGGGTACACCCGCGCTGTGCCTCTGTGCCTCTGTGCCTCTGTGGTTCATTCTTCCCTCCCGGGGTCGAGCACGCCCTTGGTCGACGGGACGCCGCCGGGGGCGGCGGCCAGGGCCTGGCGGAGGGCCAGCGCGAGGGCCTTGAAGGCGGCCTCGGCGCGGTGGTGGTCGTTCGCCCCCTTGAGCACGTCGACGTGCACGGCCGCGCGCAGCTCGACGGCGAGGGAGCGCAGCACGTGGCTGGCGTTCTCGGTTGCCAGGCCGCCCAGCATCTCCCGCTCGAGGCCGAGCGAGACCTCGGACCAGGGCCGGCCCGAGAGGTCGACCACCGCTCTCGCCAGGGCCTCGTCCAGGGGAGCGTAGGCCGAGCCGAATCGGGTCACCGGCGCCTCTCCCATGGCCAGCCGCACCGCCCGGCCGAGGGCCAGGGCGCAGTCCTCCGCGGTGTGGTGGTCGTCGACCTCGAGGTCGCCCTCGCAGGCCAGCTCGAGGTCCCAGCCGGCGTGGAAGGCCAGCGCGGTCAGCAGGTGGTCGAGGAAGCCGACGCCGGTGTCCACCCTCACCCGGCGCGAGCCGTCGAGGTCGAGGACGAGATGGACGCGGGTCTCCCTTGTGTCGCGGTCGAGGGTCGCGGTGCGGTCGCTCATGACAGCAGCTCCTCCAGGTCGTCGGGGCGGTCGAACACGGCGGCGGCGCCGGCGGCCAGCAGCACGGCGCGACAGGCCCCGCGGTCCTCGCCCGGGGCCGGCACGGCCAGAGGCAGGACCCCGGCGCCGCGGGCCGCGCGGACGTCGTCCGGGGTGTCGCCGAGCATCCAGGCGTGGCGCGCTCCCAGCCGTTCGAGGGCCAGGCGAACCGGCGCCGGGTCGGGCTTGGGGGCGGCGTCCTCCATGGTCACCACCGTGGCGAAGAGACCGTCGAGACCCTGCTCCGCCAGGAAGCGCTCGGCGTCGGCCCGGGGCCGGCCGGTGACCACGGCCAGGGGTCGCGCGGCCGCCAGCCGCTCGAGGGTCTCGCGCGCGAAGCGCGGCCGCTCCTGCCGGTACAGCCCGGGTCGGCCGGCCGCACCCTGGTAGAGGGCCTCGAAGCGGTCCGTCACCGTGGCGAGCTCGGCGTCGACGCCGGCCTCGGCGAGCAGGCGCCGGGTCAGCAGCCAGTCGTTGGCGGCGTCGCCGGCCGCTTTGGCGCGGCCGATGTCGCCGGCCGAGATCTCGACGCCGAAGGACGCGGCGGTCTCGACGATCGCCCGCCGGTAGGACCCGGAGACGTCGGCGAGCACGCCGTCCATGTCGAGGAGCAGGGCCTCGGGCGCGAGCACGGTGCGGAGGCCGGCCTCGAGCCGCTGCCAGGCGAGGTCGTCTCCCGGCACCGTGATCCGCACCCAGTCCGCCAGCAGCCGGTGGCCGGCAAAGGCGCGGATGCCGATGCCGAGGGCGGCCAGTCCGGTGCGCAGCCATTGGGCGTCGCGGGGCCTGGTGAGCACGAAGTTGCCCTGCGACGGCAGTGTTTCGGCCCCGAGTTCGGCGAGCAGCTCGGCGAGCCGCGAGCGCTGGCGCAGCACCCGGTCGAGGGCTGGGGGGGGCGGCTCGGGGGCGAGCTCGAGGAGCCGGCCGGCGGCGGCCAGCGACGGCGCGGCGACGGCGTAGGGCTGGCCGACCGCGCGCATCCAGCCCAGCACCCTGGCGTCGCCGACCGCGTAGCCGACGCGCAGACCCGCCGCACCCCATGCCTTGGAGAAGGTCCGGAAGACGACCACGTTGGGGAAGGCGAGGGCGCTCCGGGTCAGGTCCTTCCTGGCGAACTCGGCGTAGGCGTGGTCGAGCAGGATCAGTGCCTGCGGCAGGGCGGTGGCGAGCCGCTCCAGGGTGGCACGGGAGACCACCGCACCGGTGGGGTTGTTGGGGCTGACCACGGTCACCACCGCGGTGCGCTCCGAGGCGGCGGCCAGGGCTGCGTCCACCGGCCAGTCGTCCCGCCACCACTCGAGCTCGGTCACCGCCGCCCCGGCGAGCCGGGCATAGCGGCTCAGCATCTCGAAGCTCGGCGCGGTGAGGATCGCCTGCCGGCCAGGGGCGCACACCGCGCGGATCGCCCGTTCCAGGGCGTCGTCGGCGCCCGCGGTGACGAGCACCTGCTCCGGCGCCACCCCGTGCAGCGCGGCGATCTGCGCCTCGAGCTCTCCCCGCTCGGGGTAGCGGTTGAGCTCCGCCGCCGAGCTCAGCGCCGCCGCCATCCCCGGCGCCGGCGCCAGCGCCTCGTTGGCGTCCAGCCGCAGGTCGATCGGGTACCTCAGCCTCCCGGGCGAGTAGGGTTTGAGCGTCCCCACCACCGGGTTCGGCGCCACCGCCAGGTCCTGTGTGCTGCTCATGTGCGGCCTCTGTTCTGTATTTCTCTGTGCCTCTGTGTCTCTGTGGTGAGATCACGGCACGATCTGGGCGAGGCGGGTGACGACGATGTCGGCGCCGCCGGCCGCCTTGAGCCTCGGTACCAGCCCGGGCAGGACCTCCCGCGGCGCCGCCGCCTTGACCGCATAGCCGGCGCCCCCGGCAAGCTGCGACACCGTCGGCTGGCGCATGCAGGGCAGGATGGCGAGCACCGCCTCGAGCCGGTCGGCGGCGACGTTCACCTCGACCATCACCCGGCGCCGCGCCTCGAGCACCGAGCGCACCACCATCACCAGGCCGTCGATCGCCTCGCGGCGGAAGGAGTCCTCGAGGGCCCGCGGGCTGCCGTAGAGCCGGGTCGAGGAGCGCATCAGCTCGTC
>CAZKKP010000444.1:0-1575 GCA_964553295.1 uncultured Thermoanaerobaculia bacterium
CGCCGTGGTCGAGGCGCTGGCGGCCGGGGCGCCGGTGGTGGCGACGGCGGTCGACGGCACGGTCGAGGTGGTGCGGCCCGGGGAGAACGGCTTCCTGGTGCCCGCCGGCCGACCCGCGGCCGCCGCTCGAGAGGTCGCCCGGCTGCTCGAGGACGAGGAGCTGTGGCGGCGCTGTGCCGCTGCCGCCCCGCTGGGCCTTGACGACTTCGACGTGCCGCGGATGATCGGGCAGCAGGAGGAGCTCTACCGATGGCTGGCTGGTGGCAACCCTTCGTGACGCTGTACGCCTTCGCCATCGGAGCGGTGGTGGGGAGCTTCCTCAACGTCGTGATCTACCGGGTGCCGCGCGAGCTGTCGGTCGTCCGGCCGCGCTCGGCCTGCCCCGCCTGCGGCGCGGGCATCCGTTGGTACGACAACGTCCCGCTCGTCTCCTGGCTGCTCCTCGGCGCCCGCTGCCGGCATTGCCGCGCCCGGATCTCGCTGCGCTACCCGCTAGTCGAGGCGTTCTCGGCGGGGCTCGCGGTGCTCGCGCTGCACCGCTTCGGCCTGACCCCCCTGGGCCTCGAGGTGGTGGTCTTCTCCTGGGTGTCGCTGGCGCTGGCCCTGATCGACCTCGAGCACCAGATCCTGCCCGACGTCATGACCTACCCGTCGATCCTCTTCGGCCTGGCGATGTCCTGGCTCGGCGGCTGGACCACCCTGCCGGACGCGCTCCTCGGCGCCGCGGTCGGCGCCGCCCTGCCGACGGCTGTGATCCTGGCCTACCGCTGGCTGCGCGGCGAGGAGGGCATGGGCTGGGGGGACGTCAAATACTTGGCGGCGATCGGCGCCGTGGTCGGCGCCCGCGACTGCCTGTGGGTGCTGGTGGTGGCGTCGGTGCTCGGCGCCCTGGTCGGCCTCGGCCTGATCGTCGCCGGCCGCGGCTCGGCCAAGACCGCGCTGCCCTTCGGCACCTTCCTCGCCCTGGCGGCGATCGTCTGGCTCTACCTGCCCGACGCGGTGCGGGCGCTGAGACCGCTGTAGGCGGCGGCGACGCCGGCGACCAGCTCGCGCTCCTCCGCCGGCCGCACGGTGCGCAGGTCGAGCACCACCTCGTCCTCCTCCAGTCGGGCGACGACCGGCGGCTCGACCCGTCGCAGCAGGTCGGCCAGGGCCTGGCCGCCGGGAACCCCCAGACCCCAGCTCGGCAGGGTCTCGGTCGGGGTGGTGCCGCCGCCGAGCGCGGAACGGGTGGCGCGGCTGCGGACCGGCACGCCGAGCGCGGTCAGCCGGCGCCGCAGGCGGGCCGCCCGCCGGCGGAGCTCCTCGGGCGTCCGCGCCATCAGGGCGTACAGCGGGATCTCCTCCAGGCGGCCGGCGGCGTGGGCGGTCAGCGTCCGGTCCATGAGCACCAGGGCGGTCTTGTCGGGCCGCAGCGCGCGGTACATCGGGTGGCGGCCCAGGGGCTCGACCGCCGACCGCCGCCCCACCAGCAGCCCGGCCTGCGGCCCGCCGAGGAGCTTGTCGCCCGAGAAGGTCACCACCCCGGCGCCGGCCCTCAGGCTGTCTTGCACCAGCGGCTCGGCGGACAGCCCG
>CAZKKP010000444.1:1585-3757 GCA_964553295.1 uncultured Thermoanaerobaculia bacterium
CCCGCCGAGGAGCTTGTCGCCGGAGAAGCAGACGACGTCGGCGCCGGCGGCGAGCAGCTCGCCGACGGTGTCCTCGTGGGGCAGGCCCCAGCGGCGCAGGTCGTGCAGGCAGCCCGAGCCCTGGTCGACCCACAGCGGCAGGCCGTGCCGGTGGGCGAGCCCGGCGAGCTCGTCGTGGGTGGGGGCGGCGGTGAAGCCGACGATGCGGAAGTTCGACTGGTGGGCGACCAGGATGGCGGCGGTGTCGTCGTCGACCGCCCGCTCGTAGTCGCGGAGGTGGGTGCGGTTGGTGCAGCCCACCTCGACCAGCCTGGCGCCCGCCGCGGCCATCACCTCGGGCAGCCGGAAGGAGCCGCCGATCTCGATCAGCTGGCTGCGCGACACCAGCACCGAGCGGCCGTGGGCGTGCGTCGCGAGCAGCAGCATCAGGGCGGCGGCGTTGTTGTTGACCATGACTGCCGCCTCGGCGCCGCACACCCGGGCGATGCGGTCCCTCAAGGGGGCCAGCCGCTGGCCGCGGCGTCCGGCGGCGAGGTCGTACTCCAGGGCCAGGTAGCAGGTCAGCGCGGCGGCCCGGTCCCCGGGCAGCGGCGCCCGGCCCAGGTTGGTGTGGAGCAGCACCCCGGTGGCGTTGACCACCCGCCGGTAGGCCTCGCGCGTCGAGCTCTCGAGCCGCTCGAGGATCGCGTCCTCGAGGGTGGCGGCGGCCTCCTCGGCCGCCTCCGGGAGAAGCTCGCCGGCCTCGAGCCGGCGGCGCAGCCCGTCCAGCGCCGTCCGGCAGGCGTCCCGGACCTGGTCGCGACCGTGGCGACGGACCGCTTCCGCGAGCCGTCCGGAGGCCATCAGACGGTGGACCGCCGGCAGTCGCCGCAGGTTCGTGGCCATCCTCGCGATTGTAGCCCGCTCGCGCGTCGCGCGGTGGGATGCGAGAATGCTTGCGAAGCGAGGGGGTCGACATGGACACCGGCGACCAGCTGACGCTCCTCGAGCGGGCGCTCCGGGACCTGATCACAAAGTGGGAGAGGTTCTTCGCCGGCGACCTCAAGGTCCCGCCGCTGGAGGATCGCGACCGTCTCACCCGACGCCTGCGGCTGCTGTCGGAGCACCCGCCGGCGCGGCGCACCGAGCAGTTCCGTGCCGAGCAGCTGCAGCACCGGTTCATGAGCTACGCGATGAACTGGGAGCGCTTGCTGCGCGAGCGCGAGGAGGGGCGTGGCCGCTCGGTGATGGCGCTGCGCGGCATGCCGCCCGCCGCCGCCAGGTCGGACGCCGACGCCCGGGGGTCGGGCTCCGTACACCGCGAGGATGGACCGTCGCTGTTCGACCGCTTCGTCGCCGCCCGACAGGAGCTCGGGCAGGAGGTGCGCCTCGACCGGGCGACGTTTGAGGCCCAGCTCGAGGCGCAGAAGGCGCAGCTCGAGCAGCGCCTGGGTCATCCGGTACAGCTCGAGGTGCGGGTCGAGGATGGTAAGGTGAAGCTCGCCGCCCGCCGGCAGGCGGAGGCGGGGCCACGGGGGTGAGGTGATGCAGCCCAGGAGAATGGCGCGGTGGCTTGTGGTGTGCGGCCTGGTGATGGCCGTGGGCCTCGAGGTCGCCGCCAAGGACCCGATGTTCATGCGCTGGATGGTCGCCGAGGACCCCGGCGACGCGGCGATCCTCTACTACTGGCAGCGGGCCGAGCGCGGCGAGCTGTCGGCGCAGGGTCTGGTCGACCTGGGCACCATGCTGTTCTACAGGGGCTTTCCGTCGGACGCGGTGCGCACCTTCAAGAAGGCGCTCGACGTCGACTCGAAGCTGGAGGAGGCGTGGTTCCGGATCGGCCTGGTCCACCAGCGCGAGGGCAAGCTCCGTGAGGCCCGTCAGGCCTACCAGCGCTGCCTGAAGATCCGGCCGGGCCACGGCTGGGGCAACTTCTACCTCGGCCTGCTCGAGGAGCGGGACAACAACCCCTCCGTCGCCCTGAAGCACTACCAGACCGCATTCCGCCACGCCCCGGAGCTCGCCGACCCGGCGGTCAACCCGGAGGTGCTCTACTCCAAGCTGCAGCTCGGCGCGGCGATCCCCCTGGCCCGTGAGCGGGCGATCACCCGCTCCGCCCCCTTCGACTGGCTCGAGCCGGCCGAGGTCGAGGCGACCCGGGGCCGCTTCCAACCGGCGCCGGCGCCGACTCCG
>CAZKKP010000445.1:0-3756 GCA_964553295.1 uncultured Thermoanaerobaculia bacterium
GGAACTCACCGGCCAGCTTCTCGGTCATCGTCTTCTCGTGGCGAGCCCGCGAGTAGCCGATCAGCCAGCGGATCGCCAACGCCTGCTGGCGGTCCGGGCTGACCTCGACCGGCACCTGGTAGGTCGAGCCGCCGACGCGACGTGACTTGACCTCGACCTGCGGCCTGACGTTCTCGACGGCCCGCTTGAAGAGCTTCACCGGGTCGTCGCCGGTGCGCTCCTCCATGAGCCGGAGCGCACCGTAGAACAGCCGCTCGGCGACGGTCTTCTTGCCGTCACGGGTGACGTTGCTGATGAACTTCGTCACCAGCCGGGAGTTGTAGACCGGGTCCGGGAGGACTACTCGCTTGTCGATGGTTGCGCGGCGAGGCATGACTTCCCCCTGCTAGTTCTTCGGCCGCTTGGCGCCGTACTTGGAGCGCTGCTGCCGGCGCCCCTCGACACCCTGACAGTCCATGGTGCCGCGGATGATGTGGTAGCGGACGCCCGGAAGGTCCTTGACACGGCCGCCGCGGATCATCACCTGCGAGTGCTCCTGGAGGTTGTGTCCCTCGCCGGGAATGTACGCGGTCACCTCGATGCCGTTGGTGAGACGGACGCGGTCCACCTTGCGAAGCGCCGAGTTGGGCTTCTTCGGGGTGGTGGTGAAGACCCGGGTGCAGACGCCACGGCGCTGGGGACACGACTGCAGAGCCGGGCTCTTCGTCTTGTCGTGCGGCTGGCGGCGCGCCTGACGGACCAACTGCTCAATCGTCGGCATGACCTCTCCCTGACTGGGGTTGCGAACCCGGGCGGACGACCCGCCCGATGAAGACGGATTGGAACGCGGCTCTGACGAGACCGCCAGAGCCGCGAAAGGATAACGAACCGCGCGTCGGGTGTCAACCGTCGCTCGGGGTGCGCTCCACGTGAGCTTCCAACAGGGCGGCTGCCGCCTCGGTCATCTCTTGGTACAGGTTGTCCGGCTCCTCCGGATAGTCCATCTCGTCGTCCGGCACCGGGTCGATCACGGTCCGGCGATAGCGGGGCGCCCCGGTTCCCGCCGGGATCAGTCGACCGACGATGACGTTCTCCTTGAGACCGTGGAGGTTGTCGACCTTGCCCGAGACCGCGGCCTCGGTCAACACTCGCGTCGTCTCCTGGAACGACGCGGCCGAGATGAAGCTCTCGGTGGCCAGCGACGCCTTGGTGATGCCGAGCAACAGCGACTTCGCGGTCGCCGGCTCGCCACCGGCCGCGATCACCCGCTCGTTCTCACGCCGGAACAGGTAGCGCGGGACCTGCTGGTCGAGGAGGAAGTCCGTGTCACCGGGCTCGACCAACTTCACAAAGCGCATCATCTGCCGCACCATCACCTCGATGTGCTTGTCGTTGATCGTCACACCCTGGGATCGGTAGACCTCCTGGATCTTGTCCACCAGGTGACGCTGCATCTCCTGCTCGCCGAGAATCGAGAGCACGTCGTGGGGATTGACGGCGCCCTCGGTGAGGGCGTCGCCGGCCTGGATGAACTCGCCTTCCTGCACCGAGACGTGGGCGTAGCGCGGGATCGCGTACTCGCGGCGCTCGCCACTCTCGCCCTCGACGACGATACGCCGCTGGCCGCGCACCGGCTCGGTGATCCGCACCACCCCGTCGATCTCCGAGACCACCGCCGGGTCCTTCGGCTTGCGCGCCTCGAACAGCTCGACGACGCGCGGCAGACCGCCGGTGATGTCCTTGGTCTTCGACATCTCGCGGGGGATCTTGGCGAGCACGTCGCCGTCGGACAGCTCGTCGCCCTCGGCGACCTGAAGGTGGGAGCCGATCGGCAGCTGATAGCGGCGCTCCTCACCGTCGCGGCCCTGGATCACCAGGGTCGGGATGCGCTTGCCCGAGCCCAAGGGCTCGATGACGATCTTGTGGGCGTGACCGGTCAGCTTGTCGATCTCCTCGCGAACGTTCTCGCCCTCGACGAGGTCGACGAAGTGGACTCGGCCGGAAACCGCGGTCAGGATCGACGAGGTGAAGGGGTCCCACTCGACCATGAGGGTGCCGGGATCGACGTCGGTACCGTCCTCGACCAGCAGGTGTGAGCCGTAGGCGACCGAGTAGCGCTCCTTCTCGCGCTGCCGCTCGTCAAGCACCACCAGCTTGCCGGTCCGCGAGATCGCGACCCGCTGTCCCTCCTTGTTGACCACCGTGACCAGGTTGAGGAACTTGACCTTGCCGGCGTGGCCGGCGATGTGCTGCGACTGCTCGCCGGTGTGGGTCGCAGTGCCACCGTAGTGAAAGGTCCGCATCGTCAGCTGGGTGCCCGGCTCACCGATCGACTGGGCGGCGATGATGCCGACCGCCTCGCCGATCTCGACCATCCGCCCGGTCGCCAGCATCCGGCCGTAGCACAGCTGGCACACCCCACGATCGGTCTCGCAGGTGAGCACGCTGCGGATCCGTACCCGCTCGATGCCGGCCTCCTGGATCTGGTTCGCCAGGGGCTCGGAGATCGCGGTGTTCATCGGGCAGATGAGGGCGCCCTCGATGGGGTCGTAGACGTCCTCGGCGACCACCCGGCCGACCACCCGGTCGCGCAGCTCCTCGAGGATCTCGCCGCCCTCGGTGATGGCGGTGACGTCGATGCCGTCCTCGGTCCCGCAGTCGTGCTCGACCACGATGACATCCTGGGCGACATCCACCAGGCGACGCGTGAGATAGCCCGAGTCGGCGGTCTTCAGCGCCGTGTCGGCGAGGCCCTTGCGCGCGCCGTGGGTCGAGATGAAGTACTGGAGGACGCTGAGGCCCTCACGGAAGTTGGCGGTGATCGGGGTCTCCATGATCTCGCCCGACGGCTTGGCCATCAGGCCGCGCATGCCGGCGAGCTGGCGCACCTGCTCCCGGGAGCCGCGGGCGCCGGAGTCGGCCATCATGAAGATCGGGTTGTACTCACCGGTCTCCTCGTCGAGGGACGACATCCGGGTGAACATCTCCTTGGCCACGTCCTCGGTGACCCGGTGCCAGATGTCGATGATCTTGTTGTGCCGCTCGCCGGCGGTGATCAGGCCCGCCGAGCGCTGGCGCTCGACCTCCTCGACCTCGCGAGTCGCCTGCTCGATCATCTTCGGCTTGCGTTCCGGGATGATCATGTCGTCCGAGGCGAACGACAGCCCGGACTTGGTGGCGTAGAGGAACCCGGTGTCCTTGAGGGTGTCGAGCAGGTCGATGGTCGCGTCGTGGCCGACATGCATGTGCGAGTACGCGACCAGGTTCTGCAGGCCCTTCTTCTTGAGCTGGCCGTTGATGAACGGCATGTCCTCGGGCAGCCGCATGTTGAACACCACCCGGCCGGCGGTGGTCTCCAGGAGCATGTTCTCGACCTCGATCATGTCGGCATGGATCATGTCCTGGGAGCCGCCCTGCGCGACGAGGTCGATGAGCCGGCCGGAGAAGCGCAGCTGGATCGGCGCCTGGGTCCCGACCACCCCGACGGAGTGGGCGAGAAAGACCTCCTCGGCCGAGGCGAAAATCTTGCCCGCTCCCTTCGCCAGGGGGTTCTCGGTGGTCAGGTAGTAGATGCCGATCACCATGTCTTGGGACGGCACCGCCAGCGGGCGGCCGCTGGCCGGGGACAGGATGTTGCGCGACGCCTTCATCAGCACATGGGCCTCGAGCTGCGCCTTCGGGCTCAGAGGCACGTGCACCGCCATCTGGTCGCCGTCGAAGTCGGCGTTGTAGGCGGCGCAGACCAGGGGGTGGATCTTGATCGCCTTGCCCTCCACG
>CAZKKP010000446.1:0-3252 GCA_964553295.1 uncultured Thermoanaerobaculia bacterium
TCCGGGTCCGGGTTCCCGGTCCCGCCCCCCGCCGTCTGCCGCCTGATCCCTGATCCCCGCCCACGCGGACACCGAACAACGGACAACAGGCCGCCGACGGCGGCCTAGCCCCCCTGTCGGGCGCCGCAGTGGGGGCAGAACTTCGAGCCCTCGGGCAGTGGCTGGCCGCAGGCGGTACAGCCGCCGCCGGCCATCTTGTGGCCGCAGTGCGGGCAGAACTTCGCCGCCGCCGGGGTGGCGCCGCCGCACTCGGGGCAGAACTTCCCGGCCGCAGCCGTCGCCGCCCCAGCGCCCGCTGCCGCCGGCGCCTGGTGGGCCTGCTGCGCCTGGCTCATGGCGCCAGCGATCATCCCCGGCATCATCGCGCCGAAGCCGGCGCCGAGGCCCAGCCCCATGCCCGCTCCGGCGGCGCCGCCGTCGCCGCCCGCCTGGGCCGCGTCCTGCACGGCCTGCGCCGCCTTGAACTGCATGTAGGCGTTCATGTCGCCAATCGCGCCCATGGCGGCGCGCTCGTCGATCTTCTCCTGGACCTCGTCCGGCGGCGTGATCGAGTTGACGTAGAAGTCCGTCAGGTCGACGCCGTACTTCGCGAAGTCCTCGGCAAGTCGGGCCTTGGCGGCCGCTCCGAGTTCGTCGTAGTAGCGGGCGAGGTCGAAGATCGTCTTCAGGGTCTCGCCGAGCAGGTCGTTGAGCCGGGAGACGATGACGTCGCGGTAGAAGTCCTTGAGCCGGTCGGTGTCGAGCAGGTTCTCCGAGCCGACCACGGTGTTGACGAACAGCTGGCTGTCGGCGACGCGGTAGGCGTACGTGCCGAAAGCGCGCAACCGCACCATGCCGAGCTCGGAGTCGCGGAACGCGACCGGCTCGCGGGTCCCCCACTTCTGGTTCAGGAAGGTCTTCTTGTTGACGTAGACCACCGCCACCCTGAACGGGCTGGTCGAGCCGAAGGGCAGCGACAGCGCCTTGGTCAGGACCGGGATGTTCTGCGTGACCAGGGTGTGTCGGCCGGGACCGAAGACGTCGAGGGCCCGGCCGTCCCGGAACAGCACTGCTTCCTGGGCCTGCTGCACGATGAGCTGCGCGCCCATCTTGATGTCGGCGCTGCCGCCCGGCGGCAGGCGGTAGACGATCTCCTCGCCGCTCGGGTCGTGGTGCTCGAGGATCTCCAGCGTCTGAGCCATCACCTGCCTCCCCTGCGGGTGACATCCTCGAACACCCGCGCCCTCTCGTCGAACTGCCGGTCCGCCGCCTCGGCGGCGCCGAGCAGGCTGCGCAGATCCGGCTCCGACGCCGTTCCGGGCAGCAGGTCGACACGCCGCGCCAGCCCCTCGACGGTGTCGCCGAGGGCGAGGTCGAAGGCGTACAGTCGGTCGAGCTCGTCCTCGTAGATCTTGACCGCGTCGAAGAAACCGGTGTAGCCGTAGTCGGCGTGCCGGATCCGGTTGGCGAACCGGTCGAGCAGCTTGTCGACGCTGGCGGCGAGGTCGAGATTGGCCAGGTTGCCGGAGCGCGACCAGTCGCGGATCCGACCCTGCATCGCGCCGCGGGCCCGGTCGACCTGCTCGGCGAGCCAGTCGCGCTGCATCTTGTCGACCTCGCGGCGCATCTCGCGCTCGAGGTAGCCCTTGAAGCCCGGGATCCTGGCGCCGATCCGTTCGAGAAGGTTGCGACGTTGGCGCGCGTCCTCGAGTCCGTCCATCATCCGTCCTCCGTTTTCCCGCGGTGTGACACCCGGGTCATCCTAGCGCGTCAAACGGACACACGCCAGCCGTGGTTCGTCGGCCCCGTCCGGCACAACAATTGCATCGTTCTCGAAGCGTCATGAGCACGCAGAACCCCGCACCCTGCTCGTCATGCAACGAGGGAGTCCGGAAGACTTCGGGAGCTGTGTGCTTGCCCACCTTGCACGGGCTCGAGACCAGCCCACACTCCTCTGAGACCCACCATCAGTAGCCTCTGCCTGGCCCTCCTTCAAGGCCGCCCCGGGAGACAGGGCTCCCGGGGCGGGCCCCGCCATGTCCACTGAAACCGTTCCTCAGTCGTCACCCCGAGTGGACACCCACGCCCGGGCTCGTGCCCGCTACGGTTACACTGGCAGGCGACCGGACCGGGAGGCGTCGATGGCCCGATCGAGGAAGCGCCCCACAGCCCACGATGACGACAAGCCCCAGCGGCGGAAGTACACCCCGGCCGAGCTGTTCGTCGCACTGATCGGCGTCGGCGTGCTGGTGCTGATCATCGGCATGATCGTGAGCGAGTTCCTCGAGTGACCGATCACGCCCCCGACCGCGGCGTCCGTGGTCAGCGCCGCTTGCCGCTGGCCACCCCGCCCGCCAGGAGAGCCCGGCGGAAGTCCTTGTTCATGCGGGCGATGCCGCTGATCGAGATCTCCTTCGGGCAGACCGCCTCGCAGGACCGGTAGTTGGTGCAGGCGCCGAAGGCCTCCCGCTCCATCGCCGCGACCATCGCCAGGGCCCTCTTCTCCCGCTCGGGTTGCCCCTGGGGCAGCAGGCCGAGGTGTGCGATCTTGGCGCCGACGAAGAGCATCGCGGCGCCGTTCGGGCACGACGCGACGCAGGCGCCGCAGCCGATGCACTCGGCGAAGTCCATGGCGTGCTCGGCGACGTCCTTGGGGATCGGGATGGCGTTGGCGTCCGGGGCGCTGCCGGCGCGCACCGAGATGTAGCCGCCTGCCTGGAGGATACGGTCGAAGGCGCTGCGGTCGACGACGAGGTCGCGGACCACCGGGAAGGCCTTCGCCCGCCACGGCTCGATGGTCACTTCGTCGCCGTCGGTGAAGTGGCGCATGTGCAGCTGGCAGCAGGTGGTGCCGCGTTGGTCGCCGTGGGCGACGCCGTTGATGACGAAGCCGCAGCTGCCACAGACGCCCTCGCGGCAGTCGTGCTCGAAGGCGACCGGCGCCTCCCCCTTCTCGACGAGCTCCTGGTTGAGCACGTCGAGCATCTCGAGGAACGACATGTGCGAGTCGACGCCGTCGAGCTCGTAGGTCTTGAACCCGCCCCGGTTCTTGGCGTTCTTCTGTCGCCAGATGTGCAACGTCAGCTTCATTTGTAGCTCCTCGTCGCCAGCTTCACGTTGTCGAACTCGAGCGGCTCGAGGTGGGCGCGGGGCGCCTCACCCTCGCCGGTGTACTCCCACACGGTGGCGTGACAGCAGCTCTCGTCATCGCGCAGCGCCTCGCCTTCGGCGGTCTGGTACTCCTCGCGAAAGTGGCCGCCGCACGACTCGTTG
>CAZKKP010000446.1:3262-3752 GCA_964553295.1 uncultured Thermoanaerobaculia bacterium
AATCGGCGACCCGGCCGGCCTTCTCGAGTTCCTGGTTGAGTTCGGCGTCGTCCCCGAGGACCCTGACCTCGCGCCAGTACTGGTCCTTCAGGTCGCCGATCATCGCGATCGCCTGCTCGAGCCCCTCCGCGGTGCGCGACATGCCGCAGCGGTCGAGCATCAGCAGGCCGAGCTCGCGGTGGAACGAGTCGACGGTGCGCCCGCCGTTGACCGCGAGCAGCTTGCGGGTACGGTCGCCGACCTCGCCGGCGACGTCGCGGAACTCCTTCTGGGTCGCCGCCACCTCGCCGAGCTTGGCGCCGGCCAGATACTCGGCCAGGGTGTAGGGGATCACGAAGTAGCCGTCGGCCAGCCCCTGCATGAGGGCCGAGGCGCCGAGCCGGTTGGCGCCGTGGTCGGAGAAGTTCGCCTCGCCGAGCACGTGCAGGCCGGGCACGTTGCTCATCAGGTTGTAGTCGACCCAGAGCCCGCCCATGGTGTAGTGCACGGC
>CAZKKP010000447.1:0-1546 GCA_964553295.1 uncultured Thermoanaerobaculia bacterium
TGGCTGCTCCCGGGCGTGGTCTTCCTGCTCTTCATGGTACTGAGACCGGTGACGCGATCCAGCGTCAATGCCGCCATCATCATCGCGGTGCTCGTAGTAGCAAGCTCGCTGCTCGGTGCCGGCATCGGTGCCCTGGCCAGCAAGCGCAGGGGAAAGACGGGGCGGCCCGTGACCTTCGGCCTGCTGCTCGTCGGTGGAACGATGCTGGCCGTGTTGAGCGGGTGGCTGGCCTGGGCAGGCCCTCGCTACCAGTTGCCTGCCGACCTCGAGCCGGCGAACCATGTCACGCCACTGGCGCTCGAAGATCCCTCGCAATCCGGCAGCTACCAGGTCCTGACGCTGACTTACGGCAGCGGAACGGACAGGCACCGGCCCGCATACGGCGAAGCAGCGCGGATCCGCACCCCGACCGTCGATGTCTCGCGCATGGTGCGCGGCTGGCGCGGCGTAATCGGCTGGCTGCGCACGCGCTACTGGGGCTTCGACCTCACCCAGGCGCCCCTCAATGCCCGCGCCTGGTACCCCGCCGGCGACGGGCCCTTCCCACTCGTGCTCGTCCTGCACGGCAACCACCTGATGGACGATTTCTCCGATGAAGGCTACGGCTACCTCGGCGAGTTCTTGGCGAGCCGCGGCTTCATCGTCGCGTCGGTCGATCAGAACTTCCTCAATATCGGCGGCATGCTGGAGACCGTGGTCGGCGGCCTGAAAGAAGAGAACGACGCACGCGGCTATCTGCTGCTCGAGCACCTGCGACTGTGGCATCGCTGGAACCGGACTTCGGATCACCCGCTCCAGGGCAAGCTGGACTCTGATCGTATCGCGCTGATCGGTCACTCACGTGGCGGTGAAGCCGCGGCCATCGCAGCGGCTTTCAACCACTTGCCCGCTCACCCGGACGACGCCGACATCCACTTCGATTTCGGCTACCAGATCCGTACGGTCATCGCCATCGCCCCGTCCGACAGGCAGTATCGGCCGAGGCGACAGCCCACCCCCCTGGACAACGTCAACTACCTGGTCTTGCACGGTGCAGCAGACGGTGACGTGCGCTCGTTCGACGGACTGGCGCAATACGACCGGGTCAACTTCACCGACGGCCGTGAGCGTTTCAAGGCCGCCGTCTACGTCCACGGCGCGAACCACGGACAGTTCAACACATCCTGGGGACGGAACGATCGGGGCGCGGCGCGGTGGTTCATGAATCACGGTCCGATTATGCCGGCAGCCGAACAGGAGCGAATCGCCAAAGTGTTCATCAGCGCCTTCCTGGAGGCGACCCTGAACGAGCAAATAGGCTACGCGGCGCTGTTCGAGACGCCACTGGCCGCGCGCGACTGGCTACCGCCGACGGTGTACCTGTCCCAGTACCGGGATGCCAACACTCGAGCACTCGCCAGCTTCGACGAAGACCTCGACCTCTCCTCCAGCACCCTGCCGGGAGGCCGGATCAGCGGGGCCAACCTGACTACCTGGCGAGAGCAGGCCATTGCCCTGGGAAGCGGACGCTTGCGCGGCACGGCCGGTGTGTACCTCGGCTGGAACC
>CAZKKP010000447.1:1556-3751 GCA_964553295.1 uncultured Thermoanaerobaculia bacterium
GTACGAGCTGCACTTCGAATCCGGGCTCGAACTGAGCCCCGGAAGCGTGCTTTCCCTGGCCGTGGCCAACATCTCTCCTCACGGCAAGGCAGTCGACCTGACCCTCGAGCTTCGTGACGGCGCAGGCCAACGTGCCAGCCTGCCACTGAGCCACCTGTCTGCCATCCCGCCACCGTTGAGATACCGGATGTTCAAGCCACCGCTGAAGGTGGCGTTCGAGTCGGAGCCGGTTCTTGCTACCTATGCCCTGCCGCTGGAGTCATTCCGCACTATGGACGACGACTTCGACCCGGCCACCGTCACAGCCATCCGCCTGAGCTTCGACCGCACAGACACCGGCCAGATCATTCTCGATGACCTCGCCGTTCGCCCGGCGCCGCTGACACCTCCGTAGTGCCGTCGCGGGCCGCCGATCCAGGACATCGCAGATAGGGGTTTCGACTTTCAAAGGCAGCGTGGCTGAGGGTCGGGACGGGCTCAGACGGGCTGACACGCCCTGGGGGGGCATCGCGGAGGCCCAGCGCCGTCTCTGAGCGGTTTCCCGGGAGCATGAGGCGACTTCTTGGGCGTCGGGCTATGGCCGAGGCGGCCTCGGGCCTGCCTCGCACGTGGGGGCATCGGCCCCTGCCGCCAGGGGGATCAGAGGAAATCGGGAACCGGGCCGGCTGCCAGAGGCGGAGCGCGATCCTGGATGGCACGGCGAGCCGCGGCGCCAAGATGGTCGAGGATGCGGCGGATGATGCGGCGTTCGGTGATGAAGGCGAGCAGGTACTCGGCGGCGCAATCGGGACACCGGATGCGGGCGAAGCCTCGCTCGAAGATGCCGCAGTCGAGGTACCGCGCGACCACGCCGTCGAGGAGGCCGCGCCAGAAGCCATAGCGGCGCTCGAAGAGGTCTTCCCAGGCGCCCTTGACCGTCTCGTAGAGGGAATCGAGCAGCGCGTACAGGGGCGTCTCGGCGGGCCTGCGCGCCCGATATGCGGCTGCCTCCCCGGGACGAGGCCAGGGCCGGTCTCGTGCCGAAAGCCCGGAAACAGAGCAAGTGGCTTCGGGACGGAGGCTTCGGCGCGGGTGGGCGACGCAGCTCTGGGCCGGGGCGACAGGAGGACCTGACGAAGGCGGTGGGCTACGAGTTCGTAAGCGCCGCCGCACCAGGGGAACGATGACGACGACGAAACCGGTCAGCGCTGAGAGGCCTGCTTGTCGCCGCCCCCGCGAAGCTCCCCTACGCCGTCGAGGCTGCGGCCCTCCGCCTCCGCTTCGGCTGGGGCCAGTGGATCGCAACGCCGGAGTGGCTCCTCGTCGTCGAGCCGGAGATCCGGTCGGAGGAGAACCTCTCGCGCCTCGTTCCCGACCTCGCCGCGTGGCGACGCTCGACGACAGGCTGCCCGGCCCGAACGAGAACCCAGTGTCGCTCGTGCCGGAGTGGGTCGACCCGATCGAGCCGAAGTCGGTCCCCGGCGCGCAGCGCGCGGAAATAGAGCAGGGCGACCATCGCCGTCTGCAGCGCGAAGCCGACGCCGTACACCACGAAGAGCCCGGTGAGGTCGCTTCGGCTCGCGAACGTGAAGCTCATCGGCAATCGGCCGCCGCTGACGAAGGCCATGAAGGCCGAGGCCACCATGCGCAGCGGGTAGACGTAGACCAGCATCACGAACACCATGCCGAGGCTGATCAGGGTGGTCCATCCGTCCTCGAGGCCGTATCGCCGGCTCCAGCGGCGGTGGGCGCCCCAGATCAGGACGATCGCCGCGAAGCTCGCGAGGAAGGCGGGAACGTCCTTCAGGGCCTCGAGAAGCGCCGCGTACGAGTTCGGGATGGCGCCCCCGGAGATCACCAGCAGGGTCACGGCGAAGGCGAAGGCGCGTCGCAGAAGGTCTCGAGGCGGGTCATCTCGAGGCCGCGCAGGCGCACCCCGTCGCGAACGGGCAGCTCGGCGAGTCGGTCGTCGGTCCAGGTCATGGGCTCTCCACGTCGGTAGGAGACACTCTACCCCATGCTCCTCCCGGAGACCGCGTAGACCGCGCCGCGGTGATACCGTGTCCCACGTGGACCCTGTCGAAGTTCGGCCACTCTTCGCCATGGGGCACCTCGCCGTGCTGGCGCTCTGGGGAGGTGTGGTAGCCACCGAAGCGGTGATCGAGAACGCTATTCTCAAGCAGTTCAACGCGGCCTGTCTCCGAGTAATCCACCAC
>CAZKKP010000448.1:0-2985 GCA_964553295.1 uncultured Thermoanaerobaculia bacterium
CACTTCCGGGTGGTCCGACAGTCTCGCCCAGAGGGTGTCGAGGATGCCCTTGGCGCGACCGAAGGTGAGGCTTTCGCGGCCGAGCTCGCGGCGAAAGACCAGCGGCTCCGGGGTCAGCTCGTCGCGGGTCGAAAGTGCCGGCTCGAGCCAGGCGAGCAGGGCGTCGGGGTCGTCGGCGCGGACCTCGTGGCGGCCGATTTCGGCCATGCTGCCGTCGCGCAGCTCGAAGGCAGCGAAGGTGGCGCCGTCGGTGGCGATGCCGAGAAAGCGGCGGCCGGTGATCCGCTCGCGCTCGGCGAGGTAGTCGGGGAGACGGGCCAGCACGTCGCCGCTCTCGCGGCGGAGGTCGGATTTCAGCTCGAAGACAACAGCTCCGAAGAGGACATCGGCGCGCCCACGGATCTCGGGCATGCGCACCTCGTGGTCGAGGGCGGCGTAGTCGGCGGCGAAGGCGTTGTGTAGCAGGTCGGCAAGGAGGGTGCGGATGGCTTCGTGGCCGGGTCTGCGGGCGAGCGTGGCAACGAGGTCGGGAAGGTCGGCGTGGCGCCAATTGGCGGACATGGGGGCCTTCCTTTCGGATGGACGAGGCCGCTATTTATGGTAGGTTACGCGTCAGCGACACAAGAATTGGTAGTCCGTTGCAGCAAGCCGATCTTTTCGCCGACCAGCCCACAATGGCACCCAAGCGGCAGTTCGAGCCTTCGGCCGAGTTTGTCGAGCGGATCAGGGCGGAGCTTAGGGCGACGTTGGCCGAGGCGCGCGCGGCCGAGTTGCTGCCGTGGGGTGATCTGACCAAGGCCACGCTGGTCGAGTTGCGGTTCAAGTCGATCATGCGCTGGCTGCCCGAGGACGAAGCGGCCGCGCTCTGGGCCGTTTTCGACGTCGAGCTGGAACGCCTCTACGCCGCCGAGGACGCCGCGCGCGGCTACCGCTGACGCTTTCGTTCGCTATTTGCAAGGAGTGGTGCGGCCTGGGGAGGATCATCCTCCCCAGACTTCCTTCCTACCGCTACGCCAACGTCTCGTTCTGGACGACGAGTGTTTCGACCTGGGCGGCCGACAGGGTCGGGGTGAAGTTGGCGGCGAAGGCGGGGGACGGGTCGGTGGAGAAGCCGGGCGTGGTCATGAGGGCTTCGACGCGCTCGTTGGCGAAGCCTTCGCTGAAGCTCGCATTGCGCAGATCGAGGAAGCCGTCGTCGATTTGGAGGCTCGACCAGGTGATCGAAACCAAATGATGCTGTCGACCTCGAATGCTTGACAGCTTCGGGTTATTCGGGGAGCAATGTTACGCTACGGGTGACGAGGGGACGGAGCGCATGGGCGGGAACAGAGGCTCGGTGACAGCGAGCGGCGAAGGTTCGGTCGCCGTCGGTGGGTCAGTGACGGATGGTCATATCGTGACCGGTGATCAAAACATGGTCAGCTTCACCAAGATCACGCTGCCGCCGGCTGAGAGCGTCGACATCAGGGCCGAGTTGGCGGCCTTGCGGGCCGCTCTCGAGGCGCTTGGTGCGCCGGATGCCGCCAAGATCGGGCGGGCGCTGGACGATGCCGAGGAGGAGGCCAGCAAGGCCGAACCCGACAAGAAGGAGGTCGGCAATGCGCTCGACCGTGCCCTGGACTACGCGGAGAAGGCCGAAGGCTTCACGGCAGCTACCGAGAAACTGCTGCCGCGGGTCAGGGCGATTGCGGGCTGGCTCGGCGAGTACGGGCCGCGGCTCCTGAAATTCGTCGGCCTCGTGATCTAGGCCGGCCGTGACGAGCGGGTCGGAGCCAACGATCGACAGCGCCGAAATGGCGCGGGCGATCGCCAGTGGCGAGGGTGCGGTTGCGGTGGCGCGGGACGCCGTCAGCAATGTCATCGTCACAGGTCGCGGCAATGTCGTCGTTATCCACCAGGTGCAATCGCTCCTGCAACCCGAGCCGCCGACTCCGGGGCCGATCGGCGCCAATCCCTACAAGGGGCTGGAGGCGTTCACGGAGGGGGATGCGGACCGGTTCTTCGGCCGCGAGACGCTGATCGGCGAGCTCTGGCAACGGTTCGCGGACCTGCACACAGCCCCCACCCATGGCTCCGATCGGCCGTTGCGGCTCCTGCCGGTGCTCGGCCCCTCGGGCTGCGGCAAGTCCTCGCTGGTCCGGGCCGGCCTCGTGCCGGCGCTCGCGCGGCGGCCGCTGCCGGCATTGCAGAGCCCGCGAGTCGCTATCCTGACCCCGGGAGAACACCCACTCGAAGCACTGGCCACCGTGCTGGCGCGGGTCGCCACCGGCGATGCAGCACCGGTGGCGAAGACCCGCGAGTTCGCGGGCGAACTGGCGCTCAAGGCGGCAGATGGATCGGTCGACGGGCTCAGGCGGATCGCCGATGCGCTGCCGGACACCAACCAGTCGCCGCTGGTGGTGCTGGTGGATCAGTTCGAGGAGGTCTACGCCCTCTGTGACGATGCCGGCGAGAGGGACGCTTTCATCGCCACGCTGCTCGACGCCGCGGCGGATCGGGGCGGGCGGGTTTCGATCATCCTGACGATGCGCAGCGATTTCCTCGGTGCCACGATCCGCCACCCGGCGCTCAACCAACTGCTCTCGGCGCGCGGCATCCTCGTGCCGGCGATGGGCGAGGACGAGCTGCGCCGGGCGATCGCCGAGCCGGCGCGACTGGCCGGCCACGCGTTCGACGAGGCGACGGTCGAGTTGCTGGTCAGGGACACGATCGGCCGGGAGGGCGCGCTGCCGCTCCTGCAATTCGCGCTCAGCCGGATCTGGGAAGGACTAGCGAAAGGTATCAAGCCGGCCGACACCTATCGGACGATCGGCGGCGTCGGCGGGGCGCTGGCGCAGGAGGCCGACC
Source organism: uncultured Thermoanaerobaculia bacterium (assembly GCA_964553295.1). Lineage (GTDB taxonomy): Bacteria > Acidobacteriota > Thermoanaerobaculia > Thermoanaerobaculales > Sulfomarinibacteraceae > CAZKKP01. Next base: position 2,848 of record CAZKKP010000448.1, read on the forward strand.
GGCTCTTGGCCGAATCGGTGCAGCGCGGCGAGGCGGCGATAGTTAGGCGCGCCTTTCTCGCCATGGTGCGGCTGGGCGAGGGCACGCAGGACACGCGGCGGCGGGCGCGGCTGGACGAGATCGTCGCGGCGGGGGGGG
>CAZKKP010000448.1:2995-3750 GCA_964553295.1 uncultured Thermoanaerobaculia bacterium
TGTGCTCGACCGCTTCGCCCGGCCGGGCCATCGCCTCATCTCGCTCGGTGCCGACGGCGATGCGGTGACCTTCGAGGTCACCCACGAGGAGCTCATCGACCGCTGGCCGAAGCTCCGCTACTGGCTGGATGCCAACCGCGACGACCTGCGCTTTCGCCGCCGGCTGGACGAGACCGTCCGTGAGTGGGAGATGGGCGAGGCGTCCCTTTGGCGCGGCGCCGAGCTGAGCCGGCTGGAGGCGTTCGCCCGCCGTCATCGGTCGGAGCTGAGTACCGAAGCGGTGCACTTTCTCGACCGCAGCCGGCGGCGTCAGGTCATGGCGCGCCTAGCCGTCGCAGCGACCGTCATGGTGGCCATCACAGCGAGCCTGAGCTTTGGGTTCTGGCAGCTACGGGCCGCTGAGCGCGAAGCCGAGTTGCGCGTTGCTGCCGAGAGCGCTGCCGCGCGGGCGGTGGCCGGCGAGCAGGCGGCCCTGCGCAACCAGTCGCTGATGTTGGCCGGGCTGGCGCGGCAGCAGGCCGGGCGGGCGCCCGAGACGCAGGATAATGATCCGACACGGGCGGTGCTGCTGGCGCTCGAGGCCTTGCCGCTCGGCGCGGGGGTCGAGGGGATCGGAGAAGCAGCGGAGAGCGGCGGCGAGTGGCGGCTGGTTGGAGAGGTGGCCAAAAGCTTCATGTCGGCCCTCGGGCAGCAGCGGGAGCGGCTGGGGCTGCACGGCCACGGCGGTCCGGTCTCGGCCGCTTCGTTCGATGCGG
>CAZKKP010000449.1:0-3738 GCA_964553295.1 uncultured Thermoanaerobaculia bacterium
CGGCGCCTTCGTGGTCGTGTGCTCGATCGAGAACCTCGACCCGATGGGCGTGCACACCGGCGACTCGATCACTGTCGCCCCGGCGCAGACCCTGACCGACCGCGAGTACCAGGTGCTGCGCGACGCCGCCCGCGGCGTGCTCGACGCGGTCGGCGTGGCCACCGGGGGCGCCAACGTCCAGTTCGCGGTCGACCCCGAGAGCGGTCGCCACGTGGTCATCGAGATGAACCCCCGGGTGTCGCGCTCCTCGGCCCTGGCCTCCAAGGCGACCGGTTTCCCGATCGCCCGCATCGCCGCCAAGGTCGCCCTCGGCCGGCGTCTCGACGAGATCGTCAACGACATCACCGGCTCGACGCCGGCCTCCTTCGAGCCGGCCCTCGACTACGTGGTGGTGAAGATCCCCCGCTTTGCCTTCGAGAAGTTCCCCGGCGCCGAGCCGACCCTCGGCACCTCGATGAAGGCGGTCGGCGAGGTCGCCGCCATGGGACGCTCCTTCGAGGAGGCCCTCCTGAAGGCGGTGCGCTCGCTGGAGGTCGGCCGGGACTCGCTGGAGGCGCCGCGAGAGATTCGCGCTCTCGACGACGCGGCGCTGGCCGAGGCGCTGTCGGCGCCGACCCCGGACCGGCTGTGGCAGCTCGCCGAGGCGCTGCGTCGGGGTCTGGGGCGCGACGAGATCCGACGCCGGACGGCGGTCGACGCCTGGTTCCTCGACCGCCTCGCCGGCCTGGTGGCCGCCGAGGGGGCGATCACCGGTCGCCTCGAGGATCCCGCCGTGCTCGGCGCGGCGAAGCGGCTCGGCTTCGCCGACTCCGACCTGGCTCGCCGTTCCGGCGTGACCGCCGAGGTCCTGCGCGCCCGCCGTCTCGAGCTCGGCATCCGCCGCATCCGCCGCAGGGTGGACACCTGCGCCGCCGAGTTCGCCGCCCGCACGCCGTATCTGTACGGCAGCTTCGGCGACGCCGACGAGCAGCCGGCGCCGCGACGGGCGGTGGTCATCCTCGGCGGCGGGCCGGTGCGCATCGGCCAGGGCATCGAGTTCGACGCCTGCTGCGTCGAGGCGGTCGCCGGCCTGCGCAGCCAGGGCTTCGAGGCGGTGATGGTGAACTGCAACCCGGAGACGGTGTCGACCGACTACGACGCCGTCGACCGGCTCCACTTCGACCCCTTGCATCCCGAGGACGTGCTCGACATCTGCGAGGCCGAGCGGGCCGTCGGAGTGCTGGTGCAGCTCGGCGGCCAGACGCCGCTCAAGCTCTCCGCCGACCTCGAGCGGGGCGGGGTGCCGATCTGGGGCACGCCGCGCGACGCCATCGACCGCGCCGAGGACCGTGGGCGGTTCGGCGCGCTCATCGACGAGCTCGGCCTCAGGCAGCCTCCGGGGCGGATGGTCACCTCGGCCGAGGAGGCCACCCGGGTCGGCGCCGAGCTCGGCTACCCGGTGCTGGTGCGGCCGTCCTACGTGCTCGGGGGGCGGGCGATGGAGATCGTCCACGACGACGAGCAGCTCGTCGAGTACCTGGAGCGCGCCGCCGCGGTCGACCCCGAAAGACCGGTGCTCATCGACCACTTCCTCGAGCGCGCGGTCGAGGTCGACGTCGACGCCGTCGCCGACGGCGAACGGGTGGTGATCTGCGGCGTGCTCGAGCACATCGAGGAGGCCGGGGTGCACTCCGGCGACTCCGCGGCGGTGACGCCGCCGGTGTCGCTGCCGCTGGAGCTCCAGGCGGAGCTGCGGCGGCAGGTGCGCACCCTCGCCCTGGCGCTGGGCGTGCGCGGGCTGATGAACGTCCAGTTCGCGATCCAGGACGGCGTCGTCCACGTGCTCGAGGTCAACCCGAGGGCCTCACGGACGGTACCCTTCCTGGCCCGGGCGACCAACGTGCCCTGGGCCGAGCTCGCCGCCCGGGTGTGCGCCGGCGCTCGTCTGGCCGACCTCGGCGCCCGGGACGGGGTGCCCACCGAGGTGGCCGTCAAGCTGCCGGTCTTCCCCTTCGAGAGGTTCCCCGGGGTCGACCCGCTGCCCGGCCCGGAGATGCGCTCCACCGGCGAGGTCATGGGCCGCGGCCGCACCTTCGGCGAGGCCTTCGCCAAGGCCGCCGCCGCCGCCGGATGGCGGCTTCCGGAGGCGGGCCGGGTGCTGCTCTCCCTGGCCGACCGCGACAAGACCCGGCTGCCGGCGCTCGCCGCTCGCTTCGAGGAGCTCGGCTTCGGCCTCGCCGCCACCACCGGCACGGCCCAGGCTCTGACCGGGCTCGGCTTCGCCGACGTGGTCCCAGTGGCCAAGGTCGGCGAGGGGGAGCCCGACATCCCCGCCCTGCTCGCGGCGGGCTCGGCGCAGCTGGTGGTCAACACCGCCGCGGGGGGCCGCGCCGCCCGCGACGCCGGCTCGATCCGCCGCGCCGCGCTGGACGCCGGCGTGCTCTACCTGACGACCATTCCCGGCGCCCACGCCGCCGCCGAGGCGATCGCCGCCCGCGGGCGCGGTCCGCTGTCGGTGCGCGCCCTGCAGGACGAAGCGGGAGACCGCCCGCGCTGGGCCGCCCGCCTGATCGGGTAGGCACGTCCCACGTCGGGTGCGCGGGAGTTGTCAGCTGTCAGTTGTCAGCTTCGCCTCGTCTACAGTCCGATCTCGGCGCGCCACTCAGCGAGCAGGCGGGCGTCGACCAGGTCGCCGCGCGGCGCGGTGAAGTGGAAGTAGTGGCGGCCGAGGGTGTAGGCCCGGCTGAGCTGCTCGTTGAGCTGCTCCGGGGTGCCCTGGACCCGGAAGGTCAGCTCGACCGGGTGGTAGCTCACCAGGACGACGTCATCCTCGGTGTCGAAGGCGCCGTCGGCGCCGGCCGAGGTGATCCCGAGCCGTCGCCAACCGGCACTGCCGCCGAGATCCGGGGTGGCGCGGTTGAAGAACGAGGTCTGCAAGCCCTCGGCGAGGTCCGCCACCACATCGGGGAACGACGCGGGGTCGGCGCCCCGGGGCAGGTCGAGGGTGGCGATGCGGTAGGGCCGCCCCCAGCCGTCCTGCGCCCGGACCTCGTAGATCTCGCGCAGGGGTCCCGGCGCCCGGTCGCTGTCGGCGGCCAGGAACAGCATCGGGATGTAGCCACGGATCCTGAACGTCGCGTACGGGGCGAGCTCGGGCGCCCAGTCGCCCTCGAAGGGGAAGGCCTCGAGCTCGCGCACTGCCCAGCGCGCCGCCGCCGAGGCGATCTCGTGGGCGCGGTGCAGGGTCACCAGCTCGGCGGCGCGGCCGCCGTCGCCGAAGGCCATCCAGCGCAGGGTGGTCGCGAGGTCGGGTCCCGGTCCCGTGGTGCGCAGCCGGGCGAAGCCGAGCAGCGGCAACCCGACGAGCAGGCCGTAGAGCACCACCCGCAGCCCGACCGCGACCAGGGTCCGGCCCAGCGGCGGGCGCGCCGGTCGTGCGATTGCCGTCGCCTGGTCCCAGCCGCAGGTCGAGCAGATGCTGGCGCCCGCCCGCAGCTCGGCGCCACATCCGCCGCAGGTCGTGGAGGGTCGAAGGTCGTCCATCCCAGGAGGGTAGCAGACGGGGGCGGGGGTCTGGGGGCAGCGGTCGGTCCTCCACCCTGGGCTCAGGGCGGAGGGCTCAGGCCCCCGCCCACCCAGGGGTCAGGGGACAGGGGACGGGGGACAGGGATCGCCCGGAAGAACAGGCAGCGAGGCCTTGACAACGTACGGACGAGGACCGAGCGCTCCCTCACCCCTCACCCCTCACCCCTCACCCCT
>CAZKKP010000450.1:0-3726 GCA_964553295.1 uncultured Thermoanaerobaculia bacterium
GGAAGTAGGTCGACAGCTCCATCGGGCAGCGCACACCCTTCGGCACGTAGACGAAGGAGCCGTCGGAGAACACCGCGGAGTTGAGCGCCGCGAAGAAGTTGTCGGCCACCGGCACCACCGCGCCGAGGTAGCGGCGGACCAGCTCCGGGTGCTCGCGCAGGGCCTCGGAGAAGGAGCAGAAGACGATGCCCAGCTCGGCGGGCTTGTCCTTGAAGGTGGTGGCCACCGACACCGAGTCGAACACCGCGTCCACCGCCACCCCGGCCAGCGCCTTCTGCTCGTCCAGGGGGATGCCGAGCTTGGCGTAGGTCGCCAGGATCTCCGGGTCGACCTCGTCGAGGCTCTCGAGCTTCTTCTTGGGGGCGGAGAAGTAGGAGAGGGCCTGGTAGTCGATCTTCGGGTAGCGCACGTTCGGCCAGCACGGCTCGGCCATGGTTTGCCAGTGGCGAAAGGCCTTGAGCCGCCACTCGGTCATCCACTCAGGCTCCGACTTGCGGGCCGAAATCGCGCGCACCACGTCCTCGTCGAGTCCGGGCGGCAGGGTGTCCTGCTCGACCTCGGTGACGAAGCCGAACTCGTACTCGCGGTTGGCGAACTCCTCGAGAAGTCTGGTCGAATCGTTCATGGACTCCCTCGTCCTCAGCCGGACACGCGCAGCACCGGCGAGGCGCCCCGCCGTGGGCGCCGGGCGCCGCCGATCACGTCGGCCACCGTGATCCCGGCCAGGTAGTTGCTGACCAGCTCGGTCAGGCTGTGCCACACCGGTTTCAGGCCGCAGCCGTCGGCCCGCGAGCAGGCGGCGCCGGCCGGGGTCATGCGGCTGCAGAAGCCGCCGTCGAACATGGTCTCGTCGAAGGTCTCGACCACCCGCGCCAGGGTCAGTCTGTCTGCGGGCACGGTGAGAGCGTAGCCGCCGTTGCGGCCGCGCTCGGCCTCGACCAGGCCCGATTCACGGAGGCGCGCGACGACCTTGGCGACGGTGGTCTCGGGCAGGCCCTCGCGCTCCGAGAGCTCGCGGATGGTCAGCTGCCCGCCCGCCGCAGCGAGGGACATTACCAGCCTGAGCCCGTACTCCTCGGTCTTCGAGATCCGCACCGTCGCGCCCTCCGGCAGTCACAACGACAATACTGGAATTCAAATTCCAGATTTCAACGATCAACTCCTGATGTGCTCAAATAGGAGGGCATGCGCCTGTGGCTTTCGCGCTGGGTGACGTCCGGGGTGGAGGAGAACCTGCGCCGGTGCTCACTGGAGTGTGAGCGGGCGGCGGCGTCCGGGGCGGAGCTGGTGGTCGACCCGCGTAACTGCCGCCTCCCCGCGATCGCGGTCGATGTCGTGGAGACCGAGCCCCGGTGAGCGCCTCCCCTGTCGAGCCGATCCGTCTGCAGCGCGACCTGGCGATCGCCATGGCGGCGGCGGAAAGCGAGCGTGCGGCCCTCGACGCACTGCTCGACGCCGCCATCGAGCTCGAGGGAGTCGACGGCTGCGGCGTCTACCTGCGGCCGCCGTGCCACGGACCGCTGCTGCTCGTCGCCCACCGCGGGGTGTCGGCGGCCTTCGCCGAGGCCGTCGACGAGTGGGCCCTGGACGGCCCTGGGATGAGCCAGCTCGCCCGGGGCCGCGTCGTCGAGCTGCAGCATGACGGCGAGCCGGGCATGCTCGACGGCCGGCTCGAGCCGTCCCGAGCCGAGGGGCTCCGCTCGTCCTTCGCGGTACCGATCCTCGCCGGTGACGAGCTTCTCGCGGTCGGCGTGTTCGCCGGCAGGGCTCAGGCGCCCGTCTCGAGCACGGTTCGCGAGTCCTTGGAGACCCTCGTCCGGATGGTCGGCCTGGTGCTGCGCCGGTTGCGCGCGGAGGGCGAGCGCCGCGAGCACGAGCAGCTTCTCGGCCACGCGCTGCGGACCGCCCGCATCGGTACCTGGCGCTGGCGGTGCGCCACCGACGAGCTGCTGTGGTCGGATGAGATGTACGAGATCTACGGTCGCGAACGTGGCGCCTATCGTCCGACCGTCGACTTCCTCCGGCTCCTCGCCCACCCGGAGGACCGCGAGCCCGACCTGCAGCTGCTCGCCGGCGATAGCCATGCCCGCGCCTCGACCACCTTCCGGCAGCGCGTCCTGCGACCTGACGGCAACCTCCGTCACGTGGTCTGTCAGCTCGAGGCGCGCAGCGACGGCGGGGCGCTGCGCGAGGTCGTCGGGGTGGTCCACGACATCACCGACCAGCGCCGCACCGAGGATGCCCTGGCGACCCGCCTGCGCTACGAGACCGCCCTCGCCGCGGCGTCGAGCGCCCTGCTGGCCGGCGGATCCTCTGCCCTCGACAGGGTCTGCGAGCACCTCCTCGGCGCCAGCACCTTCAGCCGGGTCTACCTGTTCCGCAACTTCGACGACCCCGAGCTCGGCCCCTGCACCCAGCTGCTGTCGGAGGCCTGCGCCCCGGGCGTCGCCGCCAACCTCGGCCGCCCCGAGCTGCAGCGCTTCCCCTTCCTGCAGGGGGGCTTCCAGCGCACCTGGCGGCTGCTCTTCGACGGTGAGGCGGTGCAGGGAGTGGTGGAGTTCCTCCCGCCGAGCGAGCGGGCGGTGCTCGAGCGCTACGAGGTGCGATCCGTGCTGCTGCTGCCGATCCACGTCGGCGGTCGCTTCTGGGGCTTCTTCGGCTTCGACGACTGCGAGCAGCCGCGGCTGTGGCGGGCCGAGGACGTACTGCTGCTGCGCACCGCGGTGGAGATGATCGCCACCCACCTCAGGGTGCAGAAGGCCCACGCCGAGGTCCATCGGCTCGAGCGACAGCGGGCGGTCGAGACCTTCCGGCTGATCACCGACCATGTCCGCGACCTCGTGTTCATGGCATCACTCGACCTCCGGGTGTCCTATGTCAGTCCCTCGGTCGAGGAGCTGCTCGGGCTCTCTCCGGAGGAGGCGCTGCGACGCCCGCTTGCCCGGGCCCTCGGCGCCGAAGCCCTCGCCACCCTGCGCCGGGTGCTTGCCGAGGAGCTGACACGGGACCGCCAGCTCGTCGAGCTGATGCCCTACCGGGTCCGCTCGATGCAACTCGAGCTGAACCACCGCGACGACCGACCGGTGCCCTTCGAGGTCTTCGTCACCTTCCTGCGCGATGGCGACGGTCGGCCCGACGGCCTGCTCGGCGTCGCCCGACGCCGCACCTGACGGCGAGCGTCGCCCACACCGCTGCAGAGCCTTCAGCTCTCAGTCGTCAGCTGTCAGCCGCATCGAGGTCCACGACCGAGATCGGAAGACGGGGAAGCCGAGACAGCTGAGGGCCTCTAGCCTCGCGTCACAGATAGGGTCGCAGGGCCCGCTCGAAGTGTCGCGCCATGCGCTCGTACCCGGCGGCGTTGGGGTGGATCCGGTCGGACATCAGCTCGCCGCGGCCCATGATGCCGTCATAGACGTCCTCGACGAGCACGCAGCCGAGCTCCCGGCAGAGGTCGCCGTAGGCCGCCCGATAGCCGCGGTCGAGCATCGGCAGCTCGAGCCCGCCGACCACCACCAGGGCGCCGCTCTCCTGCATCCGCCGAACGATGCTCCGCAGGTTGGCGAACGCCTCCTCGACCCGGACATCGCGCATCAGGTCGTTGCCGCCGAGGGTGATGCAGACGATCCGAGGGTCGCGGGCGAGAACGTCCCGCTCGAGCCGCTCGAGGGCCGAGGCGGTGGTGTCGCCGGGCACTCCGGCGTTGACCACCGGCTCGCCGAGCAGCTC
>CAZKKP010000451.1:0-3717 GCA_964553295.1 uncultured Thermoanaerobaculia bacterium
CTCCTCGTCACAGGCCATGCGGGTGGTCGCCAGCGGGCCGATCGTGAGGTCGTTGCCCTGCGCTGTGAACGAGCCGTGGAAGCGGTTGCAGCCGCTGTCGCCCGAAACCTGCCCATCCTGGAACTCCAGGGTCAGTCGGGTGCCGGCCATCGGGCCGACCACGGCCTGGCGCCCGTTGTTGTAGCCGGTGACCTCCCAGCGAACGCCCTCGAGCCGTGGTGGCGCCTCGCGCTCGAACCGCAGTGCGTCGCCCCCCGATTCCGGCATCAGGGTCAGGTGGTTGCCTTCGACCACGACCTGCATCGTCCCGGAGAACGCTCTCAGGAACTGATCCTCGGTTGAACGTGCCGGCTCCGGACACGCCATCATGGTGCCGGCCAGCTGGCCGAGGACGAGCGTCCCGCCGTCGAGGGTGTACGACCCCATGAGCTGATTGCAGCCGGAGAAGCCGGTGATTCGCCCGTCCGCGAGACGGACCGTCACGGCCTCCCGCTCCCCCGCCCCCGGGAGCTCTCGGCCCGGGAGCCCCGTCAGCCGCCAGGTCGCGTTCTCCAGGGCGGCGGAAGCCGCGGCCGGCACACGGCAGCAGCCGCCGAGGTGACGCCCGTCCGGCAGCGAGACGTTGACCGAGTAGGGATGCACGGCATTGGACATCCCGTCGCTGCAGGGGCCCTCACGGAGAAAGGCGACCAGCTCGCCCCCGTCGGCGGCGGCCGCTCGACCGCGCCACACGGTCTCCGCTCGCGGCGCCAGCGTGCTCGCGGCGCCGAGATACTCGGCGGGGAGAGAGTCCGGCGTCGAGAAGCGCGCCGTCCCCGGTTCGGTGAGCTCGAGGCTCCAGAACGGCTCGGTTCCGAAGCAGATCAACGGCTGCTCCTCGGCCCACGTCACGGTCGACGAGCCGAGCAGGACGACCAACGCCAGCGACCAGAGATTCCGGTTCATGTCGAATCCTCCTTCAGCCGTTCCCGGTCCCTCCCGGCCCTCAGCGCGGGAAAAGCAGCGTCGTGGTGAAACGAAAACCCCATCCCTCCGGCGCCGCATTAGAGCCCTCCGCCCAGTAGCGCGCGCCGACGCCCACCTGCAGCAGCTGGCCGCCGACTCTCAGGAGCTGCGAGACGGAGCAGTTGACCGGCACCGTCCACTGGTCGTCGCTCCAGTTGTATGTGGACTCCGTGTTGACGGCGAAGGTGGTGAAGGTCGGAGTGACGTAGGTGACGAAGGGCTGGACGAAGGTGGCGTTGACGCTCGCCCGGTCGCTGTCGCCCGCGACCGACCACAGGTGATTGGCGAGTGCGCCGAAGGTCCAGGGGCCCTGCTGTTTGAGCACGACGCCGGTCGGCCCCACGGCCCACTTCTCGGCGCCGAGCCGCCAGTCGGTGGCGGTCGGCAGCAGGAACACGGGGCCCACGCCGTAGATGAGCCCGCCGGCCGTCGGCTTCGCCGGTGAGAAGAAGAGGCTCTGCACGGTGTCGCCGAGCCCGGACTGGCTGCCGCCCCCGGGCACGACATCCTGCTGGTCGACGACCGGCAGGATGGTGCGCGAGATGAGGTTCCACTCCGGCGTCAGGGAGAACGGCACGACCGGCTGGACGTTCAGCTGGAACCGTTCGCCGTCGTCCGCGGGACCCATGCCCCGGTCGAAGTTGAGCTGGAGGGGCACGCTGATCAGCGCAGCCACCGGGTTGCTGAGCTGCTGGGCGAGGTTGAACTCGTACTCGTCGTCCTCCGCGGTCTCGTCCTGGCCCAACGCCGGTGGGGCCCCGAACACGCAGCAGGTGAGAACGAACAGCGAGCAACAACTCCACCACACCCCGCGCTTGCGATACTGGATCACGATGCTTCTCCCTTCCCGGATCTCGTCACCGGCGGCACGCGGACTCGGCCCACACTGCCGGTCAAGCATGTCGGTCACTGTGGCTATCCGGTGGAGTCGGTAAGACCCCGGTTGTTCGGGACTCGAGGTCGGACGAGGCGCTCCGGTCCCGGCCCGACTCTCGTCGGGCCGGCCGGACACGGTGGTTTCTACTCCGGGATCTGTGCTCCAAACTGCACGGCGTAGGGATCGACCTCCGGAGTTTCCGATGCGCGAAGCTGGGTGCCGGGCATGATCGGGAAGCGCGGATCGAAATCGACCATGGCCGCGCCGATCTTGGCAAGGATCGTCGGGTCTCCCTCGACCTTCGCGGTCCCGTCCTGGATCATCGCCATCATGGTCTTCACGCCCATCATGACCTGCTCCAGGTCGGAGCGGTTGATGGTCAGAGTCAGGCCCGCATCCGCCAACTGGAAGCCCTGGATGTTGGTCAGGGTCTCGTTGCTCAGCTCGATGGCGTACTTCTCGCCGTTGTCGGGCGTGATCAGGTTGATTGCAAACTGCATCCCCCGCGTCTGGCGGCCGTCCATGCGGATCGCCAAGAAGTCGAGGAACTGGCCGGTGGTCATCACCCGGACGACGTCGGGGCTGCTGCTGGACGTGAAGGGTGCGGTGGGAATGCCGTTGCGCAACTCGTAGGCTGCCGCGAGGAAGCTGTTGCGCAGGCCGGGGTTTTCCTTCTGGTAACCGATCTGCTCGAACACGTCCGCGAGCAGGTCCTTGGCCGCCCGGTTGTCGGGCTCGCCCTGGACCAGCCGGTTCAGGATCTCGGAGGCGTGCAGGTACTTGCCCTGGTCGAACAGCTCCTTGCCGCGGGTCATGATCTTCTCCGCGCCGCCCATCATCTCCACGTACAGCGGCCCCGAGTCTTCCGGCGACAGCGGGATCAGGGTGGCGGGGTTGGAGTCCCAGTAGCCCAGGAAGCGCTGGATCACCCCGCGCGAGTTGTTCTGGTGGGAGCCGTGGTAGTCGCGGGTGAACCAGCTCTGCTGCAGGGACTCCGGCACCTGGTACACGTTGTGAATCTGGTTGATGGTCACACCCTGGTTGGCGTGGTGGAGGACCTGGTTGTTGAGGTGGGCGTAGGCATCACGCGTGCCGCGCAGCACTTCCTGGATGCGCTCGTTGCCCCAGCGCGGCCAGTGGTGGGAGGCGAACATCACCTCGGCCTCCTGGCCGAACAGGTACAGCGCCTTGTTGATGTACTGCGACCAGTTGAGGGCATTGCGAACCGGGGCGCCGCGCAGCGTGTAGATGTTGTGCATCCCTTGCTGGACGAGCTCGGCCATCCACAGCGCCTTTTTGTCGGGAAAATAGGTGGCCATCTCCACCGGCGCCTCGGTGTCCGGGGTCAGCAGGAAGATCATGCGCACCCCGTCGACCATCACCTCCTCTACGGGCTCGGTGATGAGCTTGGTCGGCGCGATCAGTCCCCCGGATCCGGTTGAAATCCCGTGACCCAGGCCCTGGGACACGAAACCGTAAGGGCTCCGTGGCAGCAAGAGGCCGTACTGGTAGAACAGGCGCCGGTTCATCGCGTTGCCGGCGAACACGTTCTCGGACACCAGGTGGTTCATGAATCCGTCGGGCGCGATCACCTCGACCCGTCCAGAGGCCACGTCCTCGTCGGCGATCAGGCCACGCACGCCGCCCCAGTGGTCGCCATGGGTGTGCGAGTAGATGACCGCGCTGATCGGCAGGCCGCCGCCCACATGCTCCTGGAGCAGCTCCCAGGCGGCCCGCGCGGTCTCCCGGCTGACCAGCACGTCGTACGCGATCCAGCCGGTCTTGCCCCGGATGAAGGTGATCTGCGCCAGGTCGAGGCCGCGGACCTGGTAGAT
>CAZKKP010000452.1:0-3707 GCA_964553295.1 uncultured Thermoanaerobaculia bacterium
GAACGACACGCCCCTCCGGATCGAGCACGCGCACCAGGTCGAGGCGGTCATCCCGCCACTCGCCGACCCACGACGGCTGTCCCGGCGACGACACCAGCCGACGGCGCACCGGTGCGGCCTCGTCGCGGCCGGCGACCGGCGCCGCAGACCCGGGATCGACCTCGTCGACCGGCAGCGAGGCCCAGCCCGGCGCCACCGTCGTCTGCTGATCGATGGGGTCAGGGAAGAGCAGCACCGGCACCGCGATGACCCTGTCGCCCCGGCGCACCAGCAGGTCCACCCGATCGCCCCAGCGCAGTCGCGCCAGCTCGCGGCGCAGCTGGGAGACGCCGTCGACCGGCCGGCCGTTGACGTCCAGCACGAGGTCGTCAGGCGCGAAACCGGCTCGGGCGGCCAGGCCGTCCGGCCACGCCATCTCGATCCTCGCCGGGCCCCCGACCTGCTCGGCGAGTTTCAGGCCGAGGACCGGGAAGGCGTCGACCGAGCCTCGGCTCGGGAACGCACCGACCCAGTCGGCAAGCCCTCTCGAGAACATCGCCCGGCTCGCATCGGCCCGATCACCCTGACCGCCGCCCATCGGATGCCCGGTCGGCGATCCGTCGGCCGACGGCGGCGGGGCGGTTACCGGGCAGAAGGTCGCCACCTCGAGGGGCGGCAGGCCGGCCTGGCGCCGCTCGTCGTCCAGGCGGCGGGCGATTCCGAGACCGTAACCGACGTGCCCGGCGCCGACGATCGCCATCACGGCGCCGTCGGGGGGCAGCTCCGCCAGGATCGAGCGGGCCATGACCACGTCCCACAGACACTGCGCCGCGTACATGTTGTCGAACCAGCTCGCCGGCAGCAGCGCAACCGTCTCGCCGAAGTACCTCGAGATCAGGAACCGGTGGGCGAAGGAGCCGCCGACCTCGATGGCGCCGACCTCTCGACGCGCCTCCTCGCCCAGGCTGTCCAGCCCCCGCCGGTTGACCTGGCGGGGAATCTCTCGGGGCACGTTGAGCCCGACGACCGGCACCCCGAGCTCGCGGGCGGCATGCATCACCGGCGCGTAGTACTCGAAGCGGATGGTCCCCCTGTCGTACCACCCGACCTCCTCGAGAAGACCGTCGTCGTCGAACTCGCCGCGACTCCACCGCGCCAGGGCGTCACGATCCGACCGCTGGAAGAACTCCAGGCCGAGGACCATCCCTTCGCGGCGCGCCGCGAGACCGCGCAACAGCTTCTCGTGGAGGCCCTTCTGGTCGATCGCCGTGTGTTCCTCGCCGATGAGCACGACCCGCGCCCCGGCGAGTGCCTCGACCATCTCCTCGAGCTCCGCCTCGCGGCCGGCACGGCAGTCGTAGAACACTCCCGCAGCAGCCGAGCCGAGAGCGAAGGCCCGGTCCCCCTCGCCGAGAGGCAGCAGCTCCAGCTCGCCGGCTGCACCGGCGGACGCCGCCAGTATCGTCAACCCACCCAAAGTCGCCACCGCAGCTCGCTTCATACCTGAACTCCTCCGGCGACGGGCAGGGTAGCGAATCGGGCACAAGATGGCAAAGGTCCGGCGGAACGAGGCTTGAGACGTGCTGCTACAATCCACACCGTTCCCGGCGCCTCGCCGGACGGATGGTATGCGGGCTGCTCCCGCCACCCGCCGGGCGATCCTGCCGGAACCCCGCGGAGGCCTCGCCGATGTCCCAGTTGCCTGCCATCCCGCAGCCCTTCGAAGACGCGCTGGCGGCGGAGAACTTCCCCCGCATCGAGGAGCTCTGGCTCGAAGCGCTCGACCATGCGCCCATTCCGACCGCCGAGCTGCTCGAGGTCCGACGACGTCTCTGGCAGATCGGACCCAAGCCGCTGGCGCGGACCCTGCTCGAGCTGCTCGCCGACGCCCTCGAAGCGGCGGACGACCAGGTCGCCGCCCTGGCTGCGATACGCGAGCTCGTCCGCCTCACGCCCAAACCGCCGGCCGAGCTCATCGAGCGTCTCGAGAAGGTCTTCGCCGCCTCCCGAGCCGACAGTCCTTCCCTCGCCGCGGTGCTGCAGCACTATCGGCTGCAGGCCACCCGCCACCCCCTCGACGCGCTCGAGGACATGGAACGCTGGCTCGACTTCGACTGCGGCGCCGTGGTGGAGGTCCAGGGTCAGGGTGTCGGCCGGGTGGTCGAGCTCAACCTGGGCCTGGAAAACGTGAAGGTCGACGTCGGCGGACGCCGCCCGGTGTCGGTACCCTTCGGAGCGGTCGGCCGGTTCCTGCGTCTGCTGCCCGTGGGGGATTTCCTGCGCCGCAAGGTGGAGGACCTGCCCGCTCTCGTCGAGCTCGTCGCCGGCGATCCACCAGAGGCCCTCGGTCAGCTGCTCACCAGCCTCGGTCAGCCCGCCGAGGTGTCGGCGATCCGGGCGGCCCTCGACGGTGTGCTCCCCGCCGAGGCCTGGACGAGCTGGTGGAACAAGGCGCGCAAGAACCCCCGGATCATCACCTCCGGCGCCGGCTCCCGGCTGCGCTACGAGATCACACGGAGCGCCGAGGCCGCCACTGAGAGTCTGCGCTCCGAGCTCGAGACCGCGGCGCCGCGCGACCGCCTCGGCATCGCCCGGAAGCTCGGCGAGCGCGGTCCCGCGGCCACCGAGGAGACCGCCAGGGTGCTGATCGACTCGCTCCCCGCCCTGGCCGCCGCCGACCCGGGCCTCGCCTGGGAGACCGCGAACCTGGTGGCCGACCTGCCGGGAGGCGCCGAGGTCGGCGAGGAGTGGCGGCGGCGGCTGCTCGAGGAGGCGCCGCCGCTGCGCCTGCTCCAGGGAATCCAGGACCGCCTCGCACGGGAGCGGGTCCTCGATGCGCTCCGGACCGCCCCCGGCGAAGGCTGGGTCGAGCTCTGGGCCGAGTGGATGCTGCACGAGGACAACCCGTCGCTGCTCGAACGGATCGCGCGCGAGCTCGACCGTGGCCGCCACGAGCCGGCGCTCGACGGCGCGCTGGAAGCGATCTTCCGCAACCACCTCCAGCACCCTGCCCAGTTCCTGTGGTGCTGCGAGGCGATGACGACGCCCGACGCGCCTGAGGCCTTGCGCCGGCGGATGACGCCGTCAGTCCTCGAGAAGATCCCGGACACCCTCAGCCGTAAGGAGTACTCCGGCCTCCGCGGTCGCGCCAAGGGGCTGCTCGACGGCGGTCGGGTGGCCATTCGGCTGCTGCTCGAGGAGGCCACACCGCAGCAGGCGCAGCGTTTCACCCAACGAGTACAGCGCATGGGCTCCGTCGAGCCGGGCCGCGTGCGTCTCGTCGAGCAGGCTGCCGCCCAGGCTCACGGTACCGCGGCAGCTGCTGCCGAGGCGCCGCTCCTGGTGGCCACCCGAGCCGCCGTCGAGGCTCGCCGGGCCGAGCTCAAGGAGCTGCTCGAGGTCGAGATCCCGAAGACCCTGAAGGGGATCAACGCCGCTGCCGCTGAAGGCGACCTGCGCGAGAACTTCGAGTACCACATGCTCCGAGACCGCCAGGAGCTGCAGTCGGCGCGCGCCGCCAAGCTGCAGCGGGAGCTCGGGCTGGTACGGCTCATCGAACCCGGCGCCGCCGATGCCTCGGAGGTCAACATCGGCACGGTCGTGCACTTCGAGGACGACACCGTGGCGCCGCTCACCATCCTCGGCGCCTGGGACGCCGACGTCGACCGGCGGGGCTACGCCAACGGGGCGGAGATCTCACAGCGCCTGCTGGGCTGCCGTCCCGGCGA
>CAZKKP010000453.1:0-3704 GCA_964553295.1 uncultured Thermoanaerobaculia bacterium
CAGCCCGGCGCCCTCGACCGGCTCGAGCCGGACCGTGCCGTCCGGGCGCAGCTCGAGGGTGGCCACGGCGCCCGGCGCGACCCCGGCGGGCAGCGTCACGCGAAACCCCGGGCCCGCGCCCACCAGGTTCGCCCCGGGCGCCAGCCAGTCGAGCCCGACGAGGGTCAGCCAGCCGTCCTCGGAGGTCAACCGCGCCAGCCGCTGGGCCCGCCACGCCTCCACCTCGGCGACAAGGGCCGGGTCTGCCGAGTCCGGGGGTGGCGCCGACGCCGATCCTCCGCAGGACAGCGACAGGATGACGAGCAGACCGCTGGCGAGACCACGAAGCACATTCATGACGGCGTTGTACCAGCGCGCCGAAGGCCGGTCAAAGGGATCCCCTCCACTTCTCTGATGGGCGCCAGCCCATCGGGTCGCCACCGCCCTCCCCCTACTCCCAGCGCAGCGCCTCGATCGGGTTGAGCTCGGCGGCGCGAACCGCGGGGTAGAGGCCGGAGACCAGGCCGACCGCGATCGCGACACCGGAGGACAGCAGCACCGACCACAGGGTCACCACCGTCGGCCAACCGGCGGACACGGCGACGATCTTGGCGAGAGCGACCCCGACGACGACGCCGGCGAGGCCGCCGAGGCCGCTGATGGCAAAGCTCTCCATCAGGAAGAGCGTACGGATGTCGCGTCGGGTGGCGCCCACCGCTCGCCGGATGCCGATCTCGCGGGTCCGCTCGAAGACCGTGGCGAGCATGATGTTGGCGATGCCGATGCCGCCGACCAGCAGCGAGATGCCGGCGATCGCTCCCATCACCAGGCTGAACAATCGTTGCGTGCGGCGGCTCTGCTCGAGCAGGGCGTCGGGCACGACCAGGGAGAAGTCCCTGGCGCCGCCGTGCAGCCGGTCGACCAGGCTGCCCACCAGGTCGGCGACGGTCCGCGGCTCGGCGCTCTCGGCGAGCCGCAGCACGATCTCGTCCAGCGGCGCCTCCATCCAGGGGCGGTCCAGCTTGCGCATTGCCGTCGTCACCGGCAGGTAGATCTCGCGCTCGGTCGAGCCCACGGCGACACCCTGCACCGTTGTCGCGCCCCCGGTGCCTCGCAGCACACCGACCACCTCGAGCCAGAGGTCGTCGACCTTGAGCACGGCCCCGAGGGCGGCGTCGCTGCCGAACAGCTCGCGGCGCACCGCCTCGCCGATCACCGCGACCTGGGCATGGTCGCGCTCGTCCTTCGCGTCGAGGAACCGTCCCTCGACGACGTCGAGACTGGTCAGCCGGGCGTAGCTCGCGCTCACCCCGAGGGCGGAGGCCTCGGTCGTGCGGCCGCCGGAGAGCACCGAGTAGGGATCGAAGCTCACCTTCAGGCAGGCCTCCTCGACCCCAGGCACCGCGTCGAGGATCGCCTCGGCGTCGCGCGGCGACAGCCCCGGCGAGATCGCCCGCGCCTCCTCGAGCTCGCTGTCGCGCATCTCGAGGTCGCGCAGGATCAGGTTGCGCACGCCGAGGCGCTCGATCATCTCCAGGGCCTGGCGCTCGGCGCCCTCGCCGATCGACAGCATGGCGACCACCGCGCCGACCCCGAAGACCATCCCGAGCATGGTCAGACCGGTCCGCAGGGGGTGCCCGGAGAGATCGGCGAGGGCGCTGCGGGCGGAGTCGGCGAGGGTCATCCGCGGCCCCCGAGACTCGGCCCGTTCTCGCCGTCGGCTGGATCCCGGCCGGCGGCGGCCGCCGCCTTCTCGGGGTCGCGCAGCGCGATCTCGTCGCCCGCCGCGATCCCCGAGAGCACGACCACGCGGCCCACCGCGGCGACGCCGAGCTCGACCGGAGTCGCCTCGAAGCCGCCCCGGACCCGACGCCAGACGACACTGCCGCCGTCGACCGAGCCGACCGCCTGGCGGGGCACCGTCAGAGCGGCCTCGAGGTCGGCCACGACCACCTCGGCGCGCACCCGGGCGCCCGGCTTGAGCCGCTCCGGACGGCCGTGCTCGAGGGTCAGCACGGCCCGGAAGTACTGCACCGGCACCCAGCGCTGGCGGCGCTGGGCGATCGGGTCGACGGAGGCGACCCGGGCCGGGATCGGGTCGTCGGGCCACGCCTCCAGGGTGACCGTCGCCGCCAGGCCGGGAGCGAGCCCGCCGGCATCGGCCTCCAGGACGAAGATCTCTGCCTGCATCACCCCGAGGTCGGGGATCCGCGCGACCGGCCGACCGGGCCACACCGTCTCGCCGACGCCGAGCACCCTCCCCTGCCAGTCGCGTTCGAAGATCAGTACGCCGTCGTGGGGCGCCGTGATCTCCAGCGAGGCGAGAGCGTCCTCGGCCTCCTGAACCGTCAGCTCGGCCTTGCGCCGCTCGATCCGGAGCAGCTCGAGGTCGGCCTCGGAGAGCTCGGCCTTGATCGTCCTCGAGGTCTCGGCGTGGCTCGCCCTGTGCTCGGCCAGCTCGGTGTCGATGGTGGACTCGGCGATCTGGACCCGGGAGTAGATCTCCGAGTCGGTGGTCTGGAACTCGCGCGCCGTCTCCAGCTCGTTCCGTGCGACGTCGGCGTCGCGTTCGAGGTCGGCCAGCTCCGCATCGCGCTCGACCGCCGCGCGCTCGATCTTGAGGCCGCCGATCCGGCGGTCGGTGAGGCCGTCCTCGCGGGCGGTCTCCAGCTCTGCCGGGTCGAAACGAACGACCACGTCGCCCTGGCGGACCATGCTGCCGTCCGGCGCCTGCCAGGCGACCTTCAGCTGCCGTCGCACCTGCACCGGCGCCGTCAGCGCCGTGCTGGCGGCGGCCTCGAGCACCCCGTCGGCAGTCAACCTCACCCGGAAGGGCGTCGCCTCGACGACCATTGTCGGCACTTCGTTCGAGCCCCGCCCACCGATCATCGCCACCGCTCCCACCAGGGACAGCATGACCAGCCCCCCGGCGACCACGAAGCGCCCCCTCACGATCCGGCTCCGCGGAGGGCGACCCGGTCGCCCGCCGCCAGGCCGGAGCGCACCTCGACCCGCTCGCGGTTGCGCTCGCCGAGCTCGACCGGGACCCGCCGCCCGCCGCCGAGCCGGCGGACCTCGACCACCGGGCCGTCCGAGGACGCCGTCACGGCGGCCAGGGGGACGGTCACCACGTCGTGCAGGCGAGCGGCCTCGACGGTGCCGCGCAGCCGCATGCCGGGACGCATCCGCTCCGGGTCGGTGCGTTCCAGCTCGACCACCAGGCGCACGACCTTGAGCGGGTTGTTCCAGGACTTCTCCTGCACCGTGCGGGACAGGCTGCGCACCCGGCCGCGGTACTCGGTGTCGGGATGGGCGTCCAATCGAAGGGTCACCGCCTGGCCGGCCCGCACCCGGCCGGCGAGGGCCTCCTGGACCTCGCCGTCGCACTCCATGTGCTGCAGCTCGGGAATCTCGACCACGGCGTCGGCCGCCCAGCAGGTGTCACCCACCTTCTTCTTCTCGTTGGACCACCGATCCGCGACGTGGATCACCAGCCCCGAGCGCGGCGCCGTGCGGGTCATGCGCGAGATCGCGTCGCCCACCCGCTCGAGCTCGGCCTCGGCCCGGGCGAGGTCGGCCCGCGCCAGCTCGAGCCGCTTGCGGCCGGCGCGGCGCGACGCCTCCACCCGCCGGCGCACGGAGGTCACCTCGAGCTCGGCGAGCTCGAGGTCGGCGGCGAGCTTGGCGGCCTCGTGGCTCGAGGTGAGCTCCGGCGGTCGGCCCGA
>CAZKKP010000454.1:0-3687 GCA_964553295.1 uncultured Thermoanaerobaculia bacterium
ACCTCGCCGCGACCGCCGCCGCCATCCGGACGAAGTCCAGGGGCCCCTTCTGGGGCTTGAAGTTGCCCACCTGGACGACCACCGGGACGTCGTCGGCCAGGCCGAGGCGGCGGCGCGCCCGGGCGCCGTCGCCGGCGGCGAAGCGCGCCAGGGGCACCGCCGCCCGGATCACCGACGAGCGCTCGAGGGGGCACAGGCCGAGCTCGGCCGCCCGCTGCCGCTGCACCGCCGACACCGCGACGAGGTGGTGCGTCCAGCGCGCCGCGGCGGCCTCGGCGAGGCGGAAGAGCATCCGCGCCGGCAGACGCTGCAGCGGCGTGAAACTGAAGCCGTGGAGGGTGTGGACGACCGCCGGCACCGCCTCGAGCCGGGCCGCCAGCCGGCCCAGGAACCCCGCCTTGGACGAGTGGGTGTGGACGACCTCGGGCGCGAAGGCCCGAATCGCCCGGCGCAGGCCCGCGAGGGCGGCGAGGTCACGGCGCGGCGCGACCGGCCGCACCAGGGCCGCGAACTCGAAGCGCTCGAGCTCCGGGATCGCCCGCGCCTCGCCATCCAGGAGGTCGCCCGGGCCCCAGGCCAGACCGACCGCGAAACGACCGCGGTCCAGCCCGGCGGCGGTGTCGAGCACGACCCGCTGGGCGCCGCCGAGCTCGAGACGGGTGACGACCAGCAGGACGCGAAGGCGCCGGTCGGGCGCCGTCGACGGGGGCTCGCGGTCGGGCACCGGCCGCCTCACCCGAGCCGGCGGGCCACCGCCATGCCGTCCAGGATCGCGTCCTCCATCGCCGAGTACTTCCACTCCGCCCAGCGCCCGGCGAGCAGCACGCCGTGCTCACCCAGGTGCCGGCGCAGGGCGGCCACGGCTCGCTTCCTCGGGTGGTCGAAGACCACGTAGGCGGGGTCGACCATGGTCAGCAGCCGCACCTCGACGGCCTCGGGGTCGAGCCAACCGCGGGCGGTCAGGGAGCTCTCGGCCTCGGCGGCGATCGCCTCGACGTCGCCCGAGCCGGGGTCCAGGCTGACCTCGAGGGACACCGTGTGGCAGCCCTCCGGGGCCAGCCGGCCGTGGTTCGAGGGGAAGCCGACGCGGTAGGCGGGCTCGGCCTCGTCGGGCAGGTAGAGCCAGTGCTCGGGTCGCGGTGCCGGCCCGCGCACCCGAGGGCGACGTTGAGCACGCGCACCCAGCGCAGCGCCCGCCGGGCCGCCCGCACCTCCTCCGGGAGCCCGTCGAGCACCCGGTCGAGCAGGGCCGGCAGGGCCAGAGTCGCCACCAGGCGGTCCCAGGGCAGGCGCTCCCCGTCCGCGAGCTCCAGCCAGCGCTCGCCGAGGTGGACGCCGACCACCTCGGCGTGGGTCCTCAGCCCGGGCACCCGGGCGGCGACGGCTGAGGGCAGCAGCCCGATGCCGCCGGAGGCCGGGTAGCGGAAGACCGCGTTGTAGCCGACCCGGTCGCGGTAGAGGCCGAGGGCGCCGTCGACTACCTCCTCGAGGCTCGGCTTGGGCACGTAGCGGCCGACCCAGTCGAGGCTCAGCTCCTCGGGCGCGGCCCGGTAGAGCTTGGCGTTGTAGGGGAAGAAGAAGTGCCGGGCAAGGCCGTCGCCGAAGCGCTCGAGCACCCAGTCGCGGAAGCTCGCGGGCGCCTCGCCGGAGGCCGTCGAAGCCCAGGCGCGGACGAAGCCGAGCAGGCAGTCGCGCCGCACCTCGGGCGCCAGGCCGTGGGTGTGGATCTGGATCGGGTAGGGAGTGACGTGCCCGCCGACCACGATCGCCGCGGCACGCTCCCAGACCCGGAGGCTGCGCCACAGACCGAGCTCCTCCAGGTAGCGCTCGGTCTCCTGTCGGCCGACGTGGAGCAGGTGGCCGGTGTGGTCGAAGGCGTAGCCCGAGCACTCGAGGGTCCGGCAGGCGCCGCCCGGTTCGGCCTCCCGCTCGAGCACCACCGCCGCGCGGCCGGCCGCCGCCAGGCGCTCGCCGGCGACCAGCCCGGTCAGGCCGCCGCCGATGATCACGAGGCGCTCGCCCATCACTCCATTCTCACCCGGGCGAGCCAGACCAGCACCCCGAGGAGCGGCGCCGCGACCGCGGCGCACAGGATCACGGTCGACCGGGGGTCGAGCCAGAGCACGCCGAGGCCGAGGCCGCCGAGGACGACGGCGACGGCGTAGGTGGTCACCACGGTGCGCACCGTCGAGCCGCCGAGTCGGCGGCGCAGCCGGAGCGGGAAGTGGTCGGGGCTGCCGTGGTAGACCTTGCGTCCCGCCTTGAGCCGCAGCACCGTGACGTAGGCGGTGTCGACCAGGGGCAGGGCGAGGAAGAAGAGGGGCGCGACGAAGCCCAGCGGGTTCTTCTGGGTGTACTCCATGACCATGGCCAGCGCGCCCAGGGTCAGACCGACGAAGAGGCTGCCGCAGTCGCCCAGGTAGACGGTGGCGGGGTGGAAGTTGAAGCGCAGGAAGCCGAGCAGGGCGCCGATCAGGGCGACGGTGAAGGCGGCCACCACCCAGCGCTCGTTGACCACCGCGACCACCAGCAGAAAGGTCGCGGCGACCACCCCGAGGCCGCTCGCCAGGCCGTCCATGATGTCGACCAGGTTGAAGGCGTTGGACAGCCCTACCAGCCACAGCACCGTGACCAGGACGCGCAGCCACCAGGGCATGAAGGCGAGCTGGACGACGATGTCGGCCTTGAGCAGCACGAACACCGCGACCATCTGGCCGAGCACCTTGGCGCGCGGCGTGAGCACCCCGAAGTCGTCGATCAGGCCGAGGGTGGCGACGATGGTCGAGGCGAGCAGCAGCGCCAGCAGCTCCTTCTCGAAGTCGAAGGTCATGCCCAGGGCGAGCAGGAAGGCGAGGAACACCGCCAGCCCGCCGAGGTAGGCGACCGGCTCGCGCTGCTGCTTCAAGGCGGTGTCGGGCCGGTCGACCACCCCGAAGCGCAGCGCCGCCTCCCGGGCCATCGGCGTGCCGGCGAGGGCCAGGCCGAAGGCGAGGAAGAAGCCGAGCACGAGCTGCAGCGTCATGCCAGGGCCGCCAGCCGCGGGTGGGACCGCGAGCGGCCCCGCCACGCCGCCGCCACCAGCCGCCGTCGCCGCCACAGGTGAAGGGCGAGGGCGGGCCGCCGCACGATGCCGGTGATCACGAGCGCTGCATCCCAGGCCAAGAGTAGGGGCAGCCGGGGCGCCAGATCAAGCAGCGCGAGGTGACGGCCGAGGGTCGACCACCGGTTCGTGAGGATGCACGCCTCGAGCGCCGGCGGCCGCCGCCAGCGCAGCGGCCCCTGTCCAGACACCGCTCCGGCGCCGCGCCGGTGGGTCGCCACCGCCTCCGGCGCGGTCACCACGCCGTCGCCCGCCCGCCGCAGCCGCCAGCCGAGTTCGAGGTCCTCCCAGAAGCAGAAGTAGTCCTCTGCCCACGGACCTCGGCGGTCCGCGACCTCGTCGAGGGCCGCCCGGCGGAACACCCCGAGGGCGCCGCAGGGGGCGAGCACCCGCGCCGACGTGAGCAGGTCGGCGGCGAGCGGCCGGCCATATCCCCGGTCCCGCACCTCGAGGGTGAGCGGGTGGAGCACCTGGCCGACGCTGTCGACGGTCACCCCGTCCGGCCGCATCAGGCGCGGCGCCACCGCGCCGAGCGAGGGCTCGGCGGCGAGGCGCGCCGCCGCCCGGGCGAGGCATCCCGGCTCGAC
>CAZKKP010000455.1:0-3674 GCA_964553295.1 uncultured Thermoanaerobaculia bacterium
CTTCGCCTCGAACTCGCCGACCCGGATTTCACGCGTCGTCTCGAACACCTCGACGCCGCGATCTCTCAGCGAGCCCGGAATCTGACGAATGGTGGAAGTGTGGAGGTGGCGCCGTTCAGAACGACCAGCCGAGGCTGAAGGTCAGCCGGTAGTCGTCCTGCTCCGGCACGGTTCCGTCCTCGAGGGGCCGCGGATCCTGGATTCGGTCCCAGACCCATGCCACGTTAGCCTCGAGGTCGCCGACGAGGTCGAAGCTGACCCCGATGTCGAGGTGGTGGTTGTAAGTCCCGATTTTTTTGCTCGTGAAGTACGCGTTGTAGTCGACGTAGAGGTCGATGTCGGCGGTGAGCTCCCGCTCGAACCGGGTGCCGGTCCGCAAGGCCGCGCCGTCCGACGTGTTGTCCTCGGCCTCGCCGACGCTGACGAACTCGGTGGCCTGCCAGGCCGGTCCTCCGGAGACGTTCCAGGAGGTCCGCGAGGTGTCGATGAGCTCGTAGCCGAGACCGGCGGTCAGCGTCCAGCGGTCCTGGATGTTCTGGAACCGGTCGCGGTTCCACTCCGCGCCGACCACGTTGACGAACAGCCTTCGTGTCAGGAACAGGTCCCAGCCGAGGGTGGCGCGATGGTTGCTCGACGTCTCCTCGGAGTCGATCTCGGTGATGCTGCCGAGATAGTCGAAGCGGATCCGGTTGCGCAGGGTCCGACGCTTGGCGCCCAGGCGCGCCGTGTAGTCCACCTGGTCGGTGTTGCCGCTGCGGATGTTGCCTCCGACGCTGACGTTGAACGACCAGAAATTGATCCCCCTACGTTCGCCGGCGATGAGGGTCAGGATCTCCCGGCGTGGGAACTCGACAACTCCGGCCTCTGTGGTGACGCGGACCGTCGGCCCCTCCAGGTGCAGCCGACCGATCACCGGCTCCCTCCTGTCGAGCCCCACCTGTATCACCCGGGACGAGCGGATCTCCTTGAGGTCACTGAAGTCGAGCTTCAGCACGCCGAGCTCGTCGGAGTCGAACTCGAGCTCGTCGTCGTACATCGAGATGATCTCGCCCTTGAGCCACTCGTTCGACCGCAGACGGACCCAGTCGAACTCTCTGGGCATCCCGTCCGGCGCCACCGGCTGCCATGGCTCGCCCGGGTCCTGGGCCGCGGCGGGCACGGAGATGATCGCCAGCACGAAGCAAACCGACAGCAGTTGGAATCGCCGCATTGTCATCGCCTCTCCATGCCGGGCCCACCAACTCCTGCGAAGTACACTCTCGACGGATGGCGACAGGGCGCACTTCGAGTAGACTGCCGAAATCGTCGGGCCATCTGGCACCAGTTCATCCGATCCAGACCGCGGTCATGAGGACGCATGACACGTGCATGATGATGGTTGGGCACCGACACGGACGCGGGAAGGGGATCAGAACCGGACCACGGCGGAGACGACGGCGGCGTTGAACCAGGCGAAGCTGTAGACGTCGTCGGTGTCGGCGCCGCCTTCGACGGCGCGGTAACCGGCAGTGACCGACCAGCTGTCGCTGACGTCGTAGCCGGCCTTGAGGGCGAGGTCGATGGCGCGGCCGGGGCCGCCTGCGAGGGCGTCGAGGTCGCCGAGCAGGCGCCAGCGGTCGCCGAGGCTGTACTCGGCCGCGAAGTGGAGCAGGGGAACGAAGCCGAGGTCGTCGTCGAAGCTCTCGGTGTCGCCCTGACGGAGCCGGATCTCGGCGTCGCGGATCTTGGCGGTGGCCCCGATGTGAAGCTGCCAACGCTCGCTGTCCTTGAGCCGGTAGCGCCAGGTCAGCCGCCACGAGTTGAAGCGGTAGGTCGCTTCGGTGGGCACGCCGGGCTCGTAGCGGGCGCCGGCGAAGTCGACCGGCTCGTCGAAGATGCCGGTCTCGGTGTAGGACAGCGGCGCCAGAAGGAGCCGGAGGCCGTGACGCTGATTGATGTTCCAGGTGGCGTACAGGCGGCCGGAGGGCCACGGACCGGCGCCGACCAGGTTGTCGAGCGCGAACCGGGTGGCGCTCTCGTCGTTGGGGATCTGGACGTCGTTGGAGGTCTGCCACACCGGACCGGCCTCGAGCTCGACGACGAAGCGCGGCGGGTCCGCGGCAAGGGGAGTCGCAACGGCGACAGCGCCGCCGAGAAAAGTCGCCATGACCAGTCGTTGCATGATGGTGGCCTCCCGGGTCCGCAATCATAGCGCACTTCGCCGGACCTCCCCGACCTCTCATCTCCCCGCCTCCACCGCCGTGACCGCCCTTCGCAGGGAGCTCGACGAACGGATGGTCAACTTCTCCACCTCCACGACCAGGAAGAACAGGAAACCGGCCAGGAGGAGCCAGGGCCAGATGCGAAGCGGGATCGCCTCGGTGTCGAACAATGCCTGCAGCGGCGGCGCATAGGTGAACAGGAGCTGCAGCAGGATCACCGCGCCAATGCCAAGCGGCAGGAGCTTGTTGCCGAGGTGTGCCTTGAACGACAGCGAGCTGTCCAGCAAGTAGCGACTGTTGAGAAGGTAGAACACCTGACCGATCGTGATCATGTTGACCGCCACAGTCCGGGCGAGCGCATCGGAACCTCCCTGCGACCTCATCCAGAAGAACGCCCACAGCGTGGCGGCCAAGAGCGCCAGGCCGACGAGCATGATCCGCCAGATGCCGAAGCCGGTGAGGATCCGCCGGTCGATGGCGCGCGGCGGCCGCAACATGACGTCCAACTCGTGCGGCTCGAAGGAGATCACCAGACCGAGGGCGACCGATGTCACCATGTTGACCCAGAGGATCTGGGGCGCGGTGATCGGCATGGTGAAACCGACCAGGATTGCCACGGTAATCACCAGTGCCTGGGCGACGTTGGTCGGCAACAGAAAGAGGATCGCCTTCTCGATGTTGTTGTAAACGGTGCGTCCCTCCTTCACCGCCGCGCCGATCGAGGCGAAGTTGTCGTCGGCGAGAATCATCCCGGCCGCCTCCTTGGTGACCTCGGTGCCCTTGATCCCCATGGCCACGCCGATGTCGGCCTGCTTCAGGGATGGCGCATCGTTCACGCCGTCGCCCGTCATTGCCACGATCTGCCGGTTGGCCTGGATCGCCTTCACCAGCCGCAGCTTGTGCTCGGGGCTGGCGCGCGCGAACACGTCAACGTCGCGCACGGCTTGCCGCAGCGTCGCCTCGTCCATCTCCTCGATCTCCACGCCGGTGACCGCGGTCCGGCCGTCGCCGATGCCGAGCATCTTGCCAATCGCGGCGGCGGTGATCTTGTGATCGCCGGTGATCATCGTCACGCGAATGCCGCCGCCGTGACATTCCTTCACCGCCTCGACGGCCTCTTTGCGCGGCGGGTCCAGCAGCCCGATGAGCCCCAGCAGAACCAGGTTCTCCGGCAGGTCGGCCGGGCCGAGGCTGCCCGCCTGGACACCCGGGTCCGCGAGCCACGCGAGCGCGAGCACGCGCTCACCTTGACCGGCGAGCTTGTCCGCCGCCTGCAAGAACCGCTCACGCTCGAGCGGCGCCGGCGGTCCGCCCGCGGTCTGCTGTCGGTCGCACCGAGCGAGCAGCACCTCCGGCGCGCCTTTGACAAGGAGGATCACCTGGCCGTCGCCCCCTTTGTGGAGGGTGGCCATGAACTTGTGCTCCGACTCGAACGGGATCGAGTCAATCCGTGGATACGCGTTCTGCTCGACG
>CAZKKP010000456.1:0-2160 GCA_964553295.1 uncultured Thermoanaerobaculia bacterium
GGGCGCCTCCTGCTGCTGCCGGCGCAGGCGGTTCATGCCCTTGACCAGCAGGAACACCGCCCAGGCGACGATCAGGAAGGTGATCACCGCGTTGATGAAGAGGCCGTAGTTGACGGTCACGGCGCCGGCCGCCTGGGCGTCGGCCAGAGCGGCATAGGGGCCGGCCGGCGTCCCCGCCTGGAGCGTCACGAAGAGGTTCGAGAAGTCCACGCCGCCGAGCAGCAGCCCGATGGGCGGCATGATGACGTCCGCCACCAGGCTCTTGACGATGGTCCCGAAGGCGCCGCCGATGATGATCCCGACGGCCATGTCGACGACGTTCCCCTTGACCGCGAACTCCTTGAACTCTTTGAGCATACGCCCCCCTTCCAGGCACCCCGTCTGGTGTCGGAACTCTCCTCTCCCTTATACCACGCCTCGCGGCAGCGGGGCGGCTCACGAGACGGAGCCACTCCAGGCGAGACTGTCCCCGGACTCGAAGCCGTCGGCGAAGATCAGGCCCGAGCCGCCGGGGCCCAGGGTCGCGGCGTCGAGGCTCATGACCGGACCCGGTTCGAGCACGCCGAGGGTCGCCGTGACCTCGCCCGGCTCGCCGTCGACCACCAGGGTGAAGCTGGCGGTGAGACCCCAGTCGAGAGCGGCGTCGGCGGTCGGCGCGGTCCAGGTGACGGCGTCCGTCCCGACCACCGCGACCCAGTCGGTCGCGGGGTCGCCGTCGAAGTCGTGAAAGCCGGTGGCGCTGACCGCCGCCCCCGGCGGCAGCGGCACCGAGAAGGAGCTGACCCGACGGTCGAAATCGTGGTTCATCAGGGCGTACTCGAAGCGGGTGAGGCCGGCGGCGGCGGGCTGCGCGGTCACGCCGAGCTGGAGGTGGCCGTCGGCGGTGCTCAGGCTGACGTTGCGGGCGGCCGGGCCGGAGGCGGCGGGATCGACCCAGGCGTCCAGCGGCGAGCCGTTGACCAGGACGGCGGGCATCGAGAACAGCCAGCCGCTGCCCGAGAAGCTCGGCACGATCCGCCGCCACCCCATGGTGTTGAAGATGTCGACGTCGTCCCGGATGACGTACCACGACGAGAAGGTGTAGATCGCCCCGGCGACCGCCAGCTCGCTCTCGTCGACCACCAGGCCCTGGTCGAACTGCCCGGTGCCGTAGAAGTCCTGGACGCAGTTGCCATCCTGGTCGAAGTACGACGGCGTGTTGGGCTCGGGCTCGTCGCAGTGCGCCCAGATGCCGGTCGACGCGGTGATCTCCGGCCGCGGTCCGAGGCTCGAGTTGCTCGAGTTGGTGCCGACGCCGTACACATCCTCACAGCCGATGCCCAGGATGTGGCCGTCGGTGCAGGCGCCGGGAGCACAGTTGGAGTTGATCGTCAGAAAGGCGTGCTTGACCCAGGAGCGACCGAGCTGCTCGAACCTGCCGTCTTCCATCCGGTACAGACTCCACACCAGGAACGGGTGCTGGTCGTTGCCGTAGGGCGGGAAGGTCCCCGAGAACTTCGAGAACCAGGGCACGTTGGCGGTCCCGACGTTCTTCAGGGTGGCCGACGGGGCGATGACCACCCGGCCGCCGGAGCGCGCCACCTGCTGCACCGAGCTCATGGCGATCAGCTGCACGTCCTGGTCGCCGCTCCAGTCCGAGCAGCCCGGCGGACCGCCCTCGGCGGCCACGTAGCCCTCTGGCACTGCGACCTCGGCGTCGACCGACAGCAGGCCCATGGCCAGCCCCTCGAGGCGGGGGTCGCCGAGGCGCGCCGCGAAACCGGCCGACAGCCTGAGGTCGACGTTGAACACCCACAGCCGACGCGCCGCCAGGTCGAGGTCGTGGTGGACATGGTCGCCGACGAAGAGCACCTCCCCCCCTGGGGTCAGCAGCTCGAAGGTGCGCGGCTCGGCCCCGGGGCGCAGCACGAAGTCGGTCATGTCCACCGTACCGCCGGCCCAGACCAGCTCGAAGCCGCCGAGATGGCGGAGCTGGCCCGAGGCGTACCCCTCGAGGTGACCGTCGGGCGCCTCGAGCTCGAGGGCCCACGGGCTCGGCGCCCTGAACGACAGGGTGCGCTCGCGCGGGGCCACCGACAGCGGGTGCGCCCGGCCGAGCTCGGCGGTCGTCTGCGGCGCCCGGACCTCCAGGCCGGCCAGCGCCAGCCACTCCGTCTTGAA
>CAZKKP010000456.1:2170-3661 GCA_964553295.1 uncultured Thermoanaerobaculia bacterium
GGCGGGCGCCCTCGGCGGCCGTGGCGGCCTTCGGCCAGCCGACGAAGAGGGCAAGGACGAACGGGACGGCCAAGAGCATGCGACACGGCGGACGGGACCCGGATGTTCCCACGACGACCCCTCCAATCGGAATTCCGTTCGTGAGAATAGGTCTCGACATCACGAAATTCCCGAGCCCGCCGTGCTGCCGTCACCCTCCGCATCCCGCGGGCCGTCAGGCCCGTCGAGCGCGGCGCAGCCGGTCGGCGCTGAAGACCACGAGCGCGATCCAGATGAAGGCGAAGCCGAGCAGGCGGCCGCGGTCGAAGGGCTCGCCGTAGGCCAGGACCGCGAGCAGGAACTGGCCGGTCGGCGCCAGGTACTGCAGGAAGCCCAGGGTCGACAGCCGCAGCCGGCGAGCGGCGCCGGTGAAGGCGAGCAGCGGCAACGCGGTCACCACGCCCGCGGCGACCAGCAGGAGGTCGAGCGAGAGGTCGCCGGCGAGGAAGTGCATGCCGCTCCGGGAGGCCTGCCAGGCGAGCCAGACCAGGGCCGCGGGCAGCAGGAGCACGGTCTCGACCGTGAGCCCGACCACCGCCCCCGCGGTCGCCGTCTTGCGCAGCAGTCCGTAGAAGCCGAAGCTCGCCGCCAGCACCAGGGAGACCAGAGGCAGGCGGCCGGTGACTCCCGTCTGGATGGCCACACCCACGACCGCCAGGACCACCGCCGCCACCGCCGGCCGGCTCAGGCGTTCGCGCAGGAAGACGAGACCGAGGAGGACGTTGACCAGTGGGTTGACGAAGTAGCCGAGGCTCGCCTCGAGAACCCGGTCGTTGGCCACCGCCCAGATGAAGATGAACCAGTTGACCGCGATCAGGACGGTGGTCAGGGCGAGCACCCGCCGGGTCCGCGGGTCTGCGAGCGCGGCCAGGGCGGCGCCGAGCCGCCGCTGGGCGACCAGCACGGCGCAGAGGATCACCACCGACCAGACGATGCGGTGGGCGAGCACCTCGAGCGGAGGTACCGCCGCCACCGCCTTGAAATAGATCGGCACGAGCCCCCACATGCCGTAGGCCATGAGCCCGTACAGCACCCCACGGCGGTCCTCGCCCGAGCTCGAAAGCGACCCACTGCCGGCCATGACCCTCGATTCTACGCGCCCGCAGCCCGACCCGACCGCAGGCCGGCCCGCATCGTGAGCCCTCTCTCCGAGCCGGGAGCAGGGCTCAGGCTCTGAGGGCACAGGGACCCGAGCCCGAGTCGGATACCCCACGACACCCCCGCGCCGCGGGCACTGCCTGTCACGTCACCACGCCGGTCGCCGCGCCCGATTCCGGATCCTTGCACCCCGCGGCCCGCCGCCTGAGCCCGGATCCTCTCGCGCCTCCCCGAATCCACGATGCCGACCCGCCTCGCCCTCGACCGCCCCACCCCGCGGCGCCGTCTCCCCGGTGGTGTCCTCCTCACCCGCTCCGCGCCCGCCACTCGGCCCGGAGCAGCCCGTAGACCATG
>CAZKKP010000457.1:0-3646 GCA_964553295.1 uncultured Thermoanaerobaculia bacterium
GCCCTGGGACGGCCCCGTCATGTCCTGGGCGCCGTTGACCAGCAGGGCCTTGACCAGGGCGCCCGAGGGGTCGGCGAGGACGTGGCCCGGGGTGGCGACGCCGGTAGGGTAGAAGCCCCGGGCGAGGTAGTCGCGGACCAGCGCGGCCAGCCCGGCTGCCGTCGGCGTGGCCATCGAGGTGCCGCTCATGGTGCAGGTGGCGCAGCTCGTGCCGCCGAGCGAGCCGTCCGACGCGGTCGACACGATCCCCTCCCCCTGGGCGACCACATCCGGCTTGGTCCGCCGGTCGACGGTCCAGCCGCGGGAGGAGAAGCCGGCCACGCTCTGGGCCGCGGCGCCGCGCTGGGTGGCGCCGACCGTGATCACGTTCTTCGCCATGCCCGGGCTGCCGATGGAGGCCGGGGGGTTGCAACAGGCGCCGTCATTGCCCGCGGCGAACAGCACCGCGAGGTCGGGGTGGTCGAGCATCGCCAGGTCGGCGTCGCGGGCGAACGAGTCGTAGGGCACCTCGCTGCACAGGATGCAGAGCAGCCCCAGGAAGCAGCAGCCGCCGCCCCAGGAGTTGGAGTGGATGCGGGCGCCGCTGGCGTGGGCGGTGGCCAGGGCGTGGTAGACGGTGCCGCCGAGGCTGTTGAGGTAGTCCAGGCTCTCCCCCATCTCCTGGTGGATCAACCAGGCGCCGGGGGCGGTGCCGTCCATGCTGCCGCTGTCGCCCGAGTTGGTGAGACCGACGCAGTCCACGTAGGGATCCGGGGCGTCGCCCGCGATCGACCCGCCGACATGGGTGCCGTGGCCTCCCCCCGTCGAGCTGCAGGCGGCGTCGCCCAGGGCGTCGCCCGCTGCCGACCACTTGTAGTACAGCGCCAGCTTGCGCTAGGAGAAGTCGGGAACGCCCGCGGGGCAGCCGGCGCCCAGGGTGCAGGCCTCCACCGGCGGCGAACCGGCCGCCGCGTCGTGAAACGCGCAGTGGTCGAGGTCGAGGCCGGAGTCCATGTAGGCGACCACCTGGCCGCAGCCGTAGAGTCCCTGGTCGAAGACCGGCGTCGATCCGCTGCTCCAGCTCTGGTGGACCCAGTCCGCCTCGCTGTTGAGCAGGCCCATCGGCAGTCGGAGCTGGACCGAGGCGACCTCCGCAAGCGGCGCGACCGCGCTCAGGAAGGCGCCGAGCTCGGCCGGCGCCACGTCGAAGATCGGACGCAGCTCGCGCGGGCCGTTCTCCACCAGACGGAGGACCGCCAGGTCGTTGTGACCGGCCGCAGCGACCACCCGGTCGGGCGCCTCGCCGGGGTGCAGCGCGACGAGCACCGGCAGGGTCGCCGCCTCCGGCGGGCCGACCACGGCCCGACCGAGGATCGGGCTGACCTTCAGCTCGGCGCGGTAGTCGCCGCTCCACAGGACGCTCTCCGGGCCGTCGCCCGCACCCCAGTCCGGCGGCACTCGGACCAGGTAAGCGTCGTGGGGCAGGTAGTCGAGGATCTCGGCGCCGCCGGCGACGAGGGCCGCGCGGTCGGCCTCGGCGACCGGGTGGCGCAGCTTGACCACCCGGTAGGCCCGTCCCGGCAGGGGCACGGTGGGCGGCAGCTCAGGCCCCAGGCTCTCCACCACCTCCCCGGAGCAGACATCCAGCCGCACCTGGGCCAGGGAGATCAGGCACTCCCGCGGCACCTCGGTGGTGGCGGCGGCCGCCGATCCAACGATCAGAGCCAGAGCCGGGAGAAGACACCAGGAGCGCCACGGGCGTCGATGCATCACACCCTCCATTTCGGTCGGCAGCAGGCCAGATCCGGGGCGGTGATGTCAAGCCCTTCGTGCCGCCGGGTCGTGCTCTGGCGCAGCCGACCTTCGAGCTCGGCGGTCTTCCCCAGGGTGGAGACGGTGCGGCACAGCGCGGGCCTGCCCGCAACCCGACCGCGGGAAACGGACCACAGAGCCACAGAGGCACGGCCGAAGCTCCGCAAAGGCGTGCCAGGTGACCATCCAGGATGGTCTTGGGTGGATATCTGACAGGAGACGCTCGCAGAACGGATGGTCTCCGGACCTGGCAGCAGCCCAGGGCGAAGGTATTCGCGGGCACGGTCGGGCGCTGCTACGATGAACCGGATGCCGTGACGAGAGGCAGAGGGAGAGGGAAAGGAGAAGATGCAATGACGAGGACGACGCTGATGGTGTTGGCGGTCGGGGCCCTGCTCGCGCTGCCCCAGGCGAGCGCGGATGGCCCCTGGACGGTGCTGCCCACGGGCCAGGCGCCGGTCACCCGAGACATGACGCGGGGGCCCGACACGATGCTCCTCCAGAGCCCGAACCAGGTCAACGGCTTTTTCAGCGACATCGGCTGCGGCAACTGCGGTGGCGGTGTCCAGATCATCGGCGACAACTTCGTCGTCAGCACTGCCGGCGCCGGCTTCACCCTCGACGAGATCTCGATCTGGGGTGGCTACTTCCCTGGTGACGTGCCCACCGCCGCGCCCTTCGACATCTACGTCGCCAGCGACTCCAGCGGCCAGCCGGGGCCCGTGGTGTGCTCGGAGACCGGGATCATGCCGACCTCCGACACCCTCACCGGGGTGACGTTGTTCGGCGTGTCCGAGCACCTGATCCAGTTCAGCCTCACGCCCTGCAGCCTGGCCGACGGCGCCTACTGGCTGTACCTCTACACCGACACCGGCGCCGGCGACGACTTCTTCTGGGAGACCGGGAGCCTCGACGCGACGAACGGCGTTGCCGGCAGCGTCTTCACCACACAGAACCCACCCGCGACCTGGGCTGCCGACTCGGACGCCGAGCTCGCGGTGAGGATCACCGGCACCGTCGTCCCGGTGGAGCTGCAGTTCTTCGCCGTCGAGTAGGGGTGCCTCTACAACAGGTCAGCCCCCCCGAGACTGCGCTTTCGGAGGGAGCTTGGGGTGTCCAACAAATGGGGGCTTCGTGTCGCGCGCAACCCTGATCGGTTGGAGTCCTGCCCGAACCGCGACTGCACGTAGGCCATGCTCCGCGACAGCGGCACCGCCCCGATCCGTACCGCCAGGTGGTAATGGTCCGACATCAGCGCCACCCCCGGCTGCGGATCACTCGACACCAATTCTTTGCAGAAGTTGGTGGGTCGGGCACTGTTCTCAGAACACGATCACCTCGGCAGAGTGACCGGGCGCCGCGGCGAGCCTCCGGTCGCGGGTCAGGAGGGGGGCGTCGAGGGTTTCGGCGAGGGCGATGTAGGCAGCGTCATAGGCCGTGAGGTTGGCGCGGAGGGCCCAGATGCGAGCCAGCAGTGGCTCGTGCGGATGGCGTTCGAGGTCGAGGTCGGCCAGAATGTCGATCGCTGACCCTCCGCGCTCGACGGTGACCCTCCCAGCCAGGACGTACCGGCGCACGACCTGGGTGACCTCAAGGTCGATCAGGTGCGGAGCGTGGAGGATGAGTTCGGGATCCGCGACCCGGCGTGCGACCTCGCGCCCGGCCTCGCTGCCCAGCACGAGCTCGATCACCACCGACGCATCGAGGACGATCACCGCGCCTCGCGTTCCTCACGGACTGCGTCGGCTGGGCTGGGATCGAGCGTCACCGGTGGCAGCTCAGCGATCCGGGCCAGCAGCTACTCGCGCCTCGGGCGTTCGAGGGCTCGCGTCAGCTCACG
The DNA here is from genome assembly GCA_964553295.1 of uncultured Thermoanaerobaculia bacterium. Classification (GTDB taxonomy): domain Bacteria; phylum Acidobacteriota; class Thermoanaerobaculia; order Thermoanaerobaculales; family Sulfomarinibacteraceae; genus CAZKKP01. The sequence continues at coordinate 3,632 of CAZKKP010000457.1, forward strand.
CAGTGCCAGCTCCGA
>CAZKKP010000458.1:0-2522 GCA_964553295.1 uncultured Thermoanaerobaculia bacterium
CTCCTCACTCCTCCCCCGTCACCCCTCACTCCTCCCCCCGTCCCCTCACCCCTCACTCCTCACCCCGTCCCCTCACCCCGCCCGGCGAGCGGCGCGCGGTCAGCGCGGGCAGGGCGAAGAGGGTGGCGGCGAGGCAGGCGGCGACCCCGACGGCGACGAGCAGGCCGCCGGCCTGGAGGCTCGGCAGGTGCGACAGGCCGAGGCTGGAGAAGCCGGCGATGGTGGTCAGGGAGGTCAAGACCATGGCGCGGCCGGTCTCCCGGACCGCCGCCGCCAGGTCGCGGCCGTCACCGCCGGCGTGGGCCGCGTGCACCGCGTGCAGGCCGTCGTCAATGCCGATGCCGAGGAGGATCGGCAGGAAGACCAGGCTGAGCACATCCAGGCGACCGCCGAGGTGACCCCACAGGCCGAAGGTCCACAAACAACCAAGGACGACCGGCAGCATGGCGAGCAGCGCCGGTCGCAGCCGACCGCGGAACGACAGCAGCACGAGGCTTCCGACGACCACGGCGGCGATCGCCGCCAGCCGCTCGAAATCCGCCGACGCGATCCGCTTGAGCTCGGCGCCGAGGGCCGCGGCCGAGGCCACCGCTGCGCCCGGGGCGGCCGCCTCGACAGCCGCCAGGACCTCCGCCGGCGGGCCCTGAGACCAGCGCCCGAGGGGCGTCCGGACGTGCACCGCCGCCCACACCCCGTCCTCCTCGACCCGCACCAGCTCTGCGAGCCACGACGGCCAGGTGTCGGTGTCAGGCACGATCATCGGCCCGCCGGCGAGCAGCTCGCGCAGGGTCGCCATCGCCGGCCGGAAGGCGGCGGCCTCGAGGCCGGCCCGGCCGAACTCCAGCTCGAACCGGTCGAGGGCCGGCCCGAGCCCGAGGACCTCGAGCTCGGCCAGCCGCTCGCGGCCGCGACCGGCCGACGACAGCCAGAGATGGGGCGAGGTCACCGAGCCGTCCTCCCCGAGCTCGGGCGCCAGCGCCGCCGCCACCGCCGCGCTGCTCTCGAGGGCCTCCTCCAGGGTGTCGCCGCGGACCACCACCCGGGTGGTGTCGAGCCCGAGGTCGAAGCGCTCGAGCAGCCGCCGCTCGGCCTCGAGCACCGGGTGGCTGGCCGGGCGGAGACCGCGCAGGTCGGCCTCGAGGCTGAGCCCGGGCAGGCCGGCGGCGGCCGCGACCGAGACCAGCAGCAGCACCGCCGACACCCCCCGGGGACGGCCCTCGACGAAGGCCACAGTAGCCGCCACCGCTCGGCCGAGGGCCCGCCAGACGGGGCCGCCCCACGGCCGCCTCCCGCCGAGCACCAGCAGCGCGACCCCGAAGGTCGCGGTGGCGAACAGGATCGCGGTCATGCCGACCGCCACCGCGACCCCGATCTCGCGGATCGGCCGCAGATGAGCGGCCGCCAGCACCGAAAAGCCGCAGGCGGTGGTCACCGCCGAGCTGAGGATCCCGGGGCCGACCCGGCGCACCGTGGCCGCCACCGCCGCCACAGGGCCCACGTCGCCGGTGGGCCGGTCGGCGAACCGGGCGCTGCCGTGAATCCAGTAGTCGAGGCCGAGGCCGATCAGCACCGCCGCGAAGGCCAGACCGACCGCCGACACCCGCTCGAGCGTCAGCGCGAGCACGGCCGCGGTCCAGAGCAGGCCGACGCCGACCGTGAGCAGGCCGCCGAGGGGCGCCCGCCAGCCGCCGCTCGCCAGCACCAGGACGAGGGCGCAGAGCACCGCCGAGGTGGTCACCGTCACCTGCAGGTCGGCGCGCACCAGTTGCTCGTCCTGGGCGGCATACAGCGGGCCCCCGACGGCGGCCAGCTCGAGATCGCTGCCGAAGCGACGGCGCAGCTCGGCGAAGGCGCCCTCGAGCCGCGCCAACAGCTCGCGTCCTCCGGCGGCGTCGATCTCGCCCCGGGCCGGGGTGATCACCACCAGGGCGGCGCCGCCGTCGGCAGAGCGGAAGGCACCGGTCGCCGGGTCGACCGGAATCGCCCCCGCCGGACGCAACCCGGGCAGGGCGGTCAGCAGGCCGAGGGGATCTGCCGCCAGCCAGGGCGCCGCCACCTGACCGCCCGGCCCGAGCAGCTCCGCTCGAATCGCCCGCGCCCGGGTGCGCAGGGCCTCCGGCGTCAGCCGGCGTGCCAGCTCCTCTTTCCACTCCGGGTCCTGGAGCAGCAGCGGCGCCCGGGGCAGCACCTCGGTGGTCAGGAACTCCTCGTCCTCGGCCTCCAGCCCGACTCTCACCTCGGCGATCTCCGGCTGGCCGGAGAGCCGCTCCGCCAGCTCCTCCTGCACCGCGAGCAGGTCGAGGTCGTCCGGCCCCTCGACGAGCACGAAGACCCGCTCCAGCCCGCCGAAGTGCTCGAGCGCGACCCGGTAGGCGGCAGCGACGGGGGCGTCGTCAGGGAGCAGGTCGACGACGTCGACGTCGACCCCCAGGCGCGTGGCCACCGCCGCCGCCGCCGCCGTCAGCAGCAGCGCCGCCGCCAGGACAACGCCGGGCCGCCCGCCGAGCAGACGGGCAAGGCGG
>CAZKKP010000458.1:2532-3640 GCA_964553295.1 uncultured Thermoanaerobaculia bacterium
CTTTCCAGTCTAACCTTACCCCGCCTCCCTACCCCGCGGTCTTCATCTCAGGCCGAGGTCCCGGCGTCGACGGTGAGGATCTGTCCGGTGATCCCGGCCGCGCCGTCGCACGCCAGGAAGCGGACCGCCGCCGCCACGTCAGCCGGCGTCACGCCGCGGCTGAGGCACTCCGGCGCGCGCAGCAGCGCCACCGCCTCGGGCGAGACGTCGGCGGTCAGGTCGGTGGGGACGAAACCGGGCACGACCGCGTTCACCCGGATTCCCCGCCGGCCCATCTCACGGGCGACGCAGCGGGTCATGGCGACCAGCCCCGCCTTGGCGGCGGCGTAGGACGAGTGCCCGGCGACCCCGCGCAGCGCCGACAGCGAGGCGACGTTGACGATGGCGCCGCGCCGACGCCCCACCATCCGCCGCAACACCGCCCGAGTGCAGCGGAAGGGGCCGCTGAGGTTGACGTCGAGCATCTCGTCCCAGCTCGCGTCCGAGGTCATGGCGAGCAGCTCGTGGCGCTCGATGGCGGCGTTGTTGACCAGTACCTCGATCGGCCCGAGGCCGCTCTCCACCTCCTCCACCAGCTCGTCGGGCCGGGCCCGGTCGGCGAGGTCGAGCTGGAAGGCGACGGCCCGCCCGGGGTGTGCGTCCTCGACCTCGGACGCCGCCGTGCGGTCGGAGCGCCAGGTGAAGGCCACCGTCATCCCGGCCTCCACCAGCTCGCCGACCACCGCCCGTCCGATCCCCCGGCTGCCCCCCGTCACCAGCCCGACCCTGGCCGTCATTACGAGCCCTCCCACAGGAACGCGAGCGTGCCATACCAGCCGACCAGGAGCAAGACCGGACCCGGGCTCAGCCGACGTACCGGGCGCGGATCACGGCGCGGGCGATGCGCAGGCTGTCGACCAGCGGGCGGTAGTGGCTCGAGCGGCGGCCGTCGACCACCGCCAGCTCGACCGGCACCCCGACCACCCGGAAGCCCCGGCGGGCGGCCCGCACCAGCACCGCGCTCTCCGCCTCGAAGCGGTCCTCGGGCAGGCCGGTGGCCTCGATCAGCGCCGCGGCATACAGCCGGAAGCCGGTCTGGACGTCGGGCACCGGCTCGCCGGCGGCGAAG
>CAZKKP010000459.1:0-3639 GCA_964553295.1 uncultured Thermoanaerobaculia bacterium
GACGTGGGTGTAGATCTCGGTGGTGGTGAGCGAGGCGTGGCCGAGCATCATCTGCACGGCGCGCAGGTCGGCGCCGTTTTCCACCAGATGGGTGGCGAAGGAGTGGCGCACCACGTGCGGGCTCAGCTGGCTGCGGATCCCGGCTGCGAGGCCGTGGCCGCGCAGGATCTTCCAGAACCCCTGACGGGTCAGGCGACCGCCCCGGGCGTTGAGGAAGACCTCCGGCCGACGGTCGCCGTCGAGCTCGGGACGCGCCTCCTCGAGGTAGCGCTCGATCCACTCGATCGCGCGATTGCCGAGGGGCACGAGCCGCTCCTTGCGCCCCTTGCCGAGGACCCTGACGAAGCCGGGGTCGAGGCGCACCCGGTCGAGGCTGATCCCGACCAGCTCCGACACCCGCATGCCGGTCGCGTACAGGGTCTCCACCATGGCGCGATCGCGCAGCCCGAGCACGGTCGAGGTGTCGGGTGCGGCGAGCAGCGCCTCGACGTCCTCGCCGGACAGGACGTGCGGCACGGTCCGCCAGAGCGCCGGCGAGCGCAGCCCGGCGGTGGGGTCCTCGCTCAGCACGCCGTCACGGACCAGGCCGCGAAAGAAGCCGCGCAGGCTTGACAGCGCCCGCGCTGCCGATCGCGGCGACAGCCCGGTGTCCCGCCGTGCGCCGAGGTAGGCGCGGAGCGTCGAACGCTCGACCTGGCCGAGCCCGAGGTCCTGCGAGGCCAACCATGCGGTGAACTGCTCCAGGTCACGGCGGTACGCCTCGACGGTGCGCGGGCTCATGTGACGCTCGACCCGCAGGTAGGCGACATGATCGGCGACGTGATCCAGGGTCGACGGCACCGGTCGATGGTACCCCCACCGCGACCCGTTTCACCCGTATACTGGTCGCCGATGCTTCGCTTCGACGTCGCCCAGCTACTGCTCATACTGGGTTCTGTTTCACCTCGGGTGCAGGACATCGTGTTCGCGGTCGGCAAGCCGCCGCTGGTCACCGTCGACGGCGCGCAGCGACCGGTCAAGCTCGAGGGGCTCGAGCGTCTGTCCACCTTCCACACCGAGATGGTCGCGCTGCACCTGCTCGCCGCGGCGCCCCACGCGGCCCGGGCGATGCGCGACCGGGGCGCCGCCAGCTTCACCTTCCCGGTCCCCGGCGCGTCCCGCTTCCGGGTGTCGGTCTTCCAGCAGCGGGGAAGCGTCGCCGTGGTGCTGCGGACCATCCCGGCAGGGGCGCCCAGGCTGGACCAGCTCGGGCTCGCGGAGCATCTTGGCGGCATCGCCGAGCTGACCTCCGGGATCGTCCTGGTCAACGGCCCGACCGGATCCGGCCGTTCGACGACCGTCGCCGCCCTGATCGAGGAGGTCAACCACGCCCGGTCCTGCCACGTCATGACCGTCGAGCAGCCGATCGAGTTCCTGCACCGTCACGAGAAGGCCCTCGTCCACCAGCGCGAGGTCGGCACCGACACTCCGAGCCTCGAGGCCGGGTTCGACGACGCGTTGCAGCTCGGCGCCGACGTGCTCGTGGTGTCGGACATCCCGGACGCCGCGGTGGCTGCGCTGGTGGTCGAGGCGGCCGAGACCGGGCACCTGGTGATCACTTCGCTGCGCGGTCTCGACACCGGCTCGGCGCTCCGGCGCCTGGTGTCGATGTTCGAGCCTGAAGCGAGGGGGGGGGCGTGTCGTCAGCTCTCGCGGGTGCTCCGGCTCAGCCTGACCCAGTCCCTGCTGCCTCGCACCGGCGGTGGTCGCGTGCTGGCCGTCGAGCTCTGGCGGAGCCTGCCGACCACTCGCGAGCTGCTCGAGCGGGGCGAGCTCGGGTCGCTGCCGATCGCCGACGCGCTCCGCGACGCCACTCCCTTCGGCACGGTGTCCTTCGACCTCTCGCTGGAGCGACTGGTGCGTGCCGGCGAGGTGACCCGCGAGGTTGCACTCGCCCACGCCATCGCGCCGCGTCAGCTCGAGCTGCGGCTGCTCGACCTCGGGCACCGGGAGGCGTGATGCAGGTCTACGTGGCTGGAGGCGACCCTCGGCTGCGCGCGGCGGCTGATGCCCTGCGCACCAGCGGCTTCGAGGTCGAGGTGGTTGAGACCTCCGAGGAGGCGGCCCGCCGGGTCGGCCCGGCCGAGCTGTCGGCAGTGGTGGTCGGCGAGGACCCTGACGTGCTGCAACCCTTCCAGCAGATGGCGCCCCGGCTCAGGCGGCGGCTGGTGGTGGTGCAGGTCGGCGGCGGTGTGGCCACCGCCGACGGCGCCGCGGCCTTCGTCCGCGGCGTCAACCTGCTCGTGTCCGCGAGCGACGTCGGGCGCCTCGGCGACCTCGTGGCGCTGGCCGTCAACCGGCACCGCGACCTCGTGGCACTGGTCGAGCCGGAGCTCGCCCGGTGAACCCGGTGCCGCCGTCGGCGCTCCGCCGCCTGGAGCGGCTGCATGCCTCGATCGTGCGGGTGATCCGGGGCAAGGGGGAGATCGTCGACGCCCTCGTTGCGGCGCTGATCGCCCGCGGTCACGTGCTGCTCGAAGACGTGCCCGGGGTCGGCAAGACGACCCTCGCCCAGGCCCTGGCGCGATCGCTCAGGCTGCGCTTCAACCGCATCCAGTTCACCTCCGACACCCTGCCGTCGGACATCATCGGCATCTCGCTCTACCGCCAGGATCGTGCCGAGTTCGAGTTCCTCCCCGGACCGCTGTTCGCCAACGTCGTGCTCGCCGACGAGATCAACCGAGCGGCGCCGCGGACCCAGTCGGCCCTGCTCGAGGCGATGAGCGAGCACGCGGTCACCGTCGAGACCACCCGCCACCAGCTCGCCGAGCCGTTCCTGGTGGTGGCGACCCAGAACCCGGTCGAGTCGACCGGCACCTACCCGCTGCCGGAGTCCCAGCTCGACCGCTTCCTGATGCGGCTGAGCATGGGCTACCCCGCCCGCGACGAGGAGCGGGCGCTGCTCCGCGCGGGCGGCGCCGAGCCCGAGCTCGCGGCCCTCGAGCCGGTCCTGACCGGGGACGAGGTGCTCGAGTTGCAACGGCTGGTGCCCGAGGTCCACCTGTCCGAGGAGCTGCTCGACTACCTGCTCGCGGTCGTCGAGGCGACCCGCGGGCACGCCGCCCTGTCCCTCGGCGTCTCGACCCGCGGCTCGATCGCCTGGCAGCGCTCGGCCCAGGCCCTGGCGCTGGTGCGTGGTCGCGCCTTCGTGATCCCGGACGATCTTCAGGAGACCGCCGAGCCGGTGCTCGCTCACCGCGTCCTGCTCGCCGACCCGCTCGTCGGCGAGGGCTGGGAGCGGTCGCGGCGTGAGCGTGCGGTGATCCGGGCCATCGTCGACGCCATCCCGGTGCCGCGCTGACCGGGTCAGGCAGGGCCGGCGAGCCGGGCCACCAGCTCGGCGTCGGCCGGCGGAGTCGGGAAGGTGCGCAGGCGAGCCGGCTCGACCCACGCGAGCTGCTGGCCGTCGAGCGGCCGGGGCTCGCCGGCGACCACCCGTGCCTCGAAGAAGAGCAAGCGGATCGCCAGCCCGGGCTCCTCGTGACGCGCTTCGCCGAGAGCCTCGCCGACCTCCGCCGTCACGCCGAGCTCCTCGGCGAGCTCGCGGGCGAGGGCAACGGTCGGCGCCTCCGCGCGGCCGACCTTGCCGCCCGGGAACTC
>CAZKKP010000460.1:0-3637 GCA_964553295.1 uncultured Thermoanaerobaculia bacterium
GCGCTTTGCGCTCGACAAGGCGCAGATTTATTCGACCACCGGGCTGATGTCGCCAACCGCCACTCCCTCGACGACTCTGGACAGCTCCGGCGCCAGCCGTTCCAATGTGGTCGGGCTCGACAGGCCGCCGCGATGGCGGTTCGCGGACTCCGACTCCTGCCGCGCCAGCCCGGCGAAGTCCTCACCACCTACAGCACGCTCGCGGAGCGACTCCAGCGCCGCTCGCACAGCCTCCCGCACGTCCTCGTCGGCCTCCGGGGGCACCGCCTTGAAGATGTCCTGAAGACGCCACCGTGCGGGCCGGCCCAGCGTCGGCAGGCGGCGTTCGTACTCGGCGCGGATCTCCTCCTCCGGCGCCTCGGCGGCCGCCAACAGGCGGGCGCGCAGCAGCCGCTCGGCACAGCGCTGCTCGAGCTGGCGCCGCCGTACCACCTCCTCGTCGCACGGCGTTCCAGGTGTCCCGCGCCGGGCGAGCGTGCGCAGGACGACGATCTCCTCGACCCGGGACCGCTCGTCCAGCCGGGGCGTAGCGCCTCGGTCGAGCTCAACGAATCGCGACCAGTCGTCGATGTCGGCCCGGGTGATCGCGCCGTCGCGGTGGGTGGCGACAACCTCGTCAGCCGGGGCCGCCCGACTCCCGGTCACGGCGGCAAGAGCCAGGAGGAGACCCAGGCACCTCCGGGCGCGCCCCGCACGGCGCCCCTGTGAGGCCCGGCCCGGCCCGCGAGCCGCGGGCACGCGGTCGGAACCGGTCAAGATACGGGTCCCCTACTCGACGTCGAGCCCCATGAGCTCCACCGGCAGGTTGTCGCCGGTGACGCGGAAGATGGCGTTGACGCCGGTGATCGCGGTGCCGGCCCCGGCCACGGTGTTGATGGTGGGCACGAAAGAGCCGGAGTTGAACGGGACGCGGATGGCGTTGAAGCCGAAGCCGGGGTCCGGGCCGCCGGCGGTCAGGGCGACGCCGTCGCAGGTGCTGTTCAGGGCGACGTTCCCGGCACACGGGTCGTAGTCGGTGTTGCGGATGCCGCCGACGAAGGGGCCCGTGTGGGCAACGACCGGGGAGGCCAGGGCGGCAACGAAGGTCAGCCCGGTTACCGTTTGCTGCGGTATTCCGGTCACGACCTGGCGGTTGAGCACCACGAACGACCCGGGGTTCTGGTCCCAGACCGTCATCACCACTGAGCCCGCGTAGTTCCCGGCGAGCCGGAAGCTGACCGTGTCGACGTTGTGCGGGTCGAGCACGCCGACCGTGAAGAGGTTCCCCACTGTGCCGCCGTCGGTTCCCCGGCGGCTGAACGGAACGTCGTTGTCATAGGTCAGCGTGCCGACCGCCCGCGGCGCTCCCTGAGTGCTCGCCTCGCGGGCGACGGCCTGGACCGTCGGAACCTGCGCGCTGTCGGAAGCGGTCCGATCGCCGGCCATCACAGTGATCGCACCCACTGCCGTCACGGCCATGACGGCAACCAACACCTCGGCTCGTACACCCTTGGTTACCTTCATCGCTCCCTCCCTTGCCAGTCACGAGGATGAGAATCGAGTCTGGCGGTAGCGTACCCTCGGGGGTCGTCCACGTCAAGGCCGAGAGCCCTGCGGCCCCGCGTGGACGACCCGGTGGCGCGGCCTGGAGCGGCTCAGGCTACCGCTCGCGCAACCGCCAGACGAACCAGGTACCGACCAGGCCCAGGGCGGCGACGACCAGGGCGACGACCGGCCGACCCTCGGCGCCGACGGCGAGCAGGGTGGCGCTCGAGCCGACGGCCAGCCACATCACGGCAAGGGTCGTCACCACGGCGCGCTGGGGCATCCGGGCGCCGGGCTGGAGGTAGCGCTGGAACGGCCGGAAGAGGGGGATCCGGATCAGTCGTTCCTCGAGCCACGGGCAGCTGCGGGCGAAGCACCAGGAGGCGCCGATGAGGAAGATGGTGGTCGGCAGGCCGGGCACCACAACGCCGACCGCGCCGATCCCGACCAGGACCACGCCGGTGGCGGCCAGCAGCCGCCGCCGCAGGGTCAAGGGCGGCCGAGCCGCCTCGGAGAGGGTCGCGTCGTCGTGAGCCATACCCATCGGCGGCCATCCTACCGCCACCCTGCACAACCACCACCTCCGACGACGGATTCCGGGACCCGCCCCCACCCTCACCCCCGAGACGGCGCGCCCGTAACCTGACTGCAGACAATGATCCCCAGCGCGGGTCCGCCCGCAACCCGACCACCATTGTGTACACCACAGAGACACAGAGACACAGAGGCGCGGCGCGTATCCCACAGTGGCGTTCCAAGTGTCTCCACAAGAGATATTTGAGTTGGGTCCTCCTGCGGCTATTTCTGGCAGGAGCCCAACTCAAAGAACGTGTGAGAAATCACTTGGTACGCTGACGCGGGATTCGAGCCGCGCCTCTGTGCTGCTCCCGGCTCCGAAGTGCATCGCTCCCGCGGTGATTCCTGGCAGGGGACGCACTCAAAAACCTCTTGGAGAATTACTTGGGACGACGTCACGGAGTGTGCGCCGCCCCTCTGTGCCTCTGTGCCTCTGTGGTTCATCCTTGCCTTTGGGTTGCGGGTGGCCCGCGCCGTGTCTCTGTGCCTCTGTGGTTCAACTTCGTGCGTTCGGGTTGCGGGCACGACCCGCGCTGGGTCACGATGGCGCAGAGGCCGAAGGTCCGGTGGCGGGTGTGATCCTGGGGGTGAGTGGGCCGGGTATGATGCCGCCATGATACGGATCATGACTTCGCTGGTGGTTGCGCTTGCGGTGGTGGCGGTTGGACCCGTCGGGGCGGGGGAGCTGGACGAGGCGACGGCGGGGCGGTTCGCGGCGCTGGCGCTGGCCTGCGTCCACCAGGAGTACCCGAACAAGATCGCCCACGTGCTCGCGTCCGACGCCGACGTCGCCCCGCCCCGCGAGCTGACGCCGGCGTTCTTCGGCTGCTTCGACTGGCACTCGGCGGTGCACGGCCACTGGCTGCTGGCGCGGCTGGCCCGGGGGTTCCCGGAGGCGCCGTTCGCCGCCGAGGCGCGCGGCGCGCTGGCGAGGAGCTTCACCGAGGCCAACCTCGCCGCCGAGGTCCGCTACCTCGCCGACGACGGCCGGCCGGAGTTCGAGCGCCCCTACGGCCTCGCCTGGCTGCTCCAGCTCGCCGCCGAGCTCGAGGAGTGGCACGACCCCGAGGCCGAGGTCTGGCGTGAGCGGCTGCGGCGCCTCGAGGACGTGGCCGCGGAACGCCTCGCGAGCTGGCTGCCCAAGCTCGCCTACCCGATCCGCACCGGTGAGCACAGCCAGACCGCCTTCGCCTTCGGCCTCGCTCTCGACTGGGCGCGGACCGTCGGCCGCGACGAGCTCGCCGAGCTCCTGGTGCAGCGGACCCGCGAGCTGTACCTCGCCGACCGCGGCTGCCCGCTGCGCTACGAGCCCTCCGGGCAGGACTTCCTGTCCCCGTGCCTGGCCGAGGCGGACCTCGTCCGGCGGGTGCTCGGCCCGGCCGAGTACGCCGCCTGGCTCGGCGCCTTCCTGCCCGAGATCCCGCTCGACGGCGGCGACGCCTGGCTGCCGATCGGCGTGGTGACCGACCGCACGGACGGCAAGCTCGCCCACCTCGACGGCCTCAACCTCAGCCGCGCCTGGATGCTCGAGGGCATC
>CAZKKP010000461.1:0-3635 GCA_964553295.1 uncultured Thermoanaerobaculia bacterium
TTCGCTTCGCCTAAAGGCGAGGGTTTTCAACCATCCCCGACAGGGACAATAAAAACTGTCTCTCAACCAAAATAGCCCCATTCAGCGGCGCTCAATCCGTCCGCGACAGGGTTCACAAACGCGCGGGCCATGCTAAGCCTTATGCTTCGCGCGGTTCAGAACGGGCCGCTGGATCGTGTGACGCGTGGCGCGTCACATCAAATCATCAGGGAGTTTGCCATGACGAACCGTCATGAACGCGGCATTCACGAGCTCTACGAAGCCGATGCGGAGCGCGCCGATTGGCTCGTCTTCGACAGGAAGAGCAACCCCGACCGGCGCGGCTTTCTGCGCGGTGCCGGCCTCACCACGATGGGCCTGGCGCTGGGCGCCTCGATCCCGTTCGCCAATCGCATGCCGGGCGGCGTCATCCCGGCCGCCTTCGCGCAGACCCCGGACGAGTTCGTGCTTGCCGGCAAGGACGGGCTGATCGTCATGAACGACCGGCCGATCAACCTCGAGACCCCGCCGCATCTGCTCGACCCGGACATCACGCCGATCGCCAACTTCTTCGTCCGCAACAACGGCCTCGTCCCCGACGCCACCGACGATCCGGACAACTGGACCTTGACCATCGACGGCGAGGTCGACAACGAGCTGACCATCACGCTGGCCGAGCTGAAGAGTGAATTCGAGCATGTCACCATGCAGGCGGTGATCGAGTGCGGCGGCAACGGCAGGGCCGGTTTCGACCCCTCGCCGCGTGGCAACCAGTGGACCATCGGGGCGGTCGGCAACGGCGAGTTCACCGGCGTCAGGCTCGCCGACGTCCTCAACCGTGCCGGGGTGAAGTCGTCCGCCGTCTATACCGGCCATTACGGCGCCGACCCGCATCTCTCGATGGAGGAGGGCCGTCCGGCGCTCAGCCGCGGCATTCCGATCGAGAAGGCCCTGAGCCCGGAGACCTTGATCGTCTGGGGCATGAACGGCGAGGATCTGCCCTTGGCCCACGGCTACCCGATCCGCATCGTCGTCCCGGGGTTCATCGGCTCGGCCAACCAGAAATGGCTCAACCGCGTCTGGGTGCGCGACCAGGAGCACGACGGCCCCGGCATGACCGGGCTCTCCTACCGGATGCCGCGCTTCCCGGTGGCGCCGGGCGCCGAGGTCGCCGACGAGGACATGGAGGTCTTGACCGATCTGTTGATCAAGTCGGTGATCACCCGCCCGGAGACGGGGAGCGAAGTGGCGGCCGCCGAGCCGCTTCGGGTGCGCGGCCATGCCTGGTCGGGCGAGACCGACGTCGCCGATGTCGAGGTCTCGATGGATTTCGGCGTCACCTGGCACGGCACCGAGTTCACCGCCTCGCCCAACAAGTACGCCTGGGCGACCTTCGAGGCCGATGTCGAGTTCCCAGAGGCCGGCTACTACGAGATCTGGGCCCGGGCGACCGACAGCGAGGGTGTGAGCCAGCCCATGGTCGTCCCCGGCTGGAACCCGCGCGGCTACGGCAACAACTCGACCCATCGCATCGCGGTCACGGCCGTCTGATGCGCCGAACGGTCCTCGTTCTCGGGCTGCTCGCCTTCGTGGCCGGCGCTGGCTGGGGCCTTTTGGCCCCGGCCTTCGCCGCCTACGATCCCGACGACGAATGGCAGGGGCTGCCCGAAGGCGAAGGCCAGGAGGAACTCTATTTCAATTGCATCGCCTGCCACTCCACCGCGATCATCCAGCAGCAGCGACTCAACCGCCGGGTGTGGGACGACATCCTGGTCTGGATGATCGACGACATGGGCTGGCCGGCGCCGCCCGAGGCAGAGTACGACCTGATTCTCGACTATCTGGTCGAGCACTTCGGCCAGGACGCGCCGCGCTGAACGCGGGCCGTCGCGCCACCGACAGCCCCGCCCGGGGAACTCTCGGGCGGGGCGCTCGTTGAAGAGGATCTATGGCCGAGCTTCGCACCCTGCACGACCTCCTGGACCAGCTCGCCGAGCGGGGCGAGCACCCGGCTCTCGTCTCGTTCGCAGGTGAGGCGCGGACCTGGAGCTACGCCGAGGTCGAGAAGCAGGCCGGCCAGCTCGCCGCCGGTCTCGCCGAACAGGGCATCGAGCGCGGCATCACGGTCGTCCTCTTCGCCCCCAATGCGCCGGAATGGGTGGTGGCGGCCCTGGCCCTGGTCCGGCTCGGGGCCATCCCGGTGCCGCTCGATGTGCGCCTGGGCGCCAAGCAGCTGCGCCACTGCCTCGAGGACAGCGACTGTCGCTTCGCCTTCTCCACCACCGATGCCGTGGCCGCCCTCACCGGAAACCACCCCACCCCGAACGACCTCACCCTGATCTCGCTCGACCGCGAGCGGCCGGCCGACGACGACGATGCCGGCGCAGCACCCCGCATGGCGCATTGGTGGGGCGACCTCCTCGCCGACCAGCCCGCCGCGCGCGCGGCCCCAGCCCCGCGGGCGGCCATCGAGCCCGACGACACCGCCGTGCTCTTCTACACCTCCGGCACCACGGGCGCGCCCAAGGGCGTGCCGCTGACCCATGAAAACCTCGCCCACAATGTCGAGTGCCTCTTGGCGAGCGATATCGTTCAAGGCCCCGAACGCGTCCTCCTCCCTTTGCCCCTGCACCACGTCTACCCCTTCACCGTCGGCATGCTGGTGCCGCTCAGGGTCGGCGCCACCATCGTCTTTCCCGCCGGCATCAGCGGCTCGGAGATCGCCGCTGCGATGGGTGAGGGCAAGGTCACGGTCGTCATCGGCGTCCCCCGGCTCTACCAGGCGCTGATGCAGACGATCCGCCGGCGGATCGGCAGCGCAGGCCTGCGGGCCAAGGCGTTCGCCACCCTCCTCGGCTGGTGCCGAGAGGCGCGCGAGCGCTGGGGCTGGAATCTCGGCCGGGTAGTCTTTCGCCCGCTCCGCCAGCGCCTCGGCCCCGACCTGCACCTCCTGGTTTCTGGCGGCTCCAAGCTCGATTTCGACCTCGCGGCCGAGCTCGAGGGCTTAGGCTTCGATGTCCTCACCGGCTACGGCCTGACCGAGACCTCGCCCATCGTCGCCTTCAACGCGCCGGAGAAGAAGAACCTGAAGAGCGCCGGCCAGCCGCTGCGCGGCATGGACGTGAGGATCGCCCCGCTCGAGGAGAAAGAAGGCGGCGAGATCACGGTCAAGGGTGCCAGCGTCTTCGCCGGCTACCGCAACCTCGAGGAGCAGACCAAGGAAGCCTTTACCGCCGATGGCTATTTCAGGACCGGCGATATCGGCCATCTCGACGACGGCTTTCTCTTCATCACCGCCCGGGTCAAGGAAACTATTGTTCTCGCCGCCGGCGAGAACATCTATCCGGAAGCGGTCGAAGAGGCGTTCTTGGCCAGTGACCTCGTCGCCGAGGCCGCCGTGCTCGAGCACGACGAGCGCCTCGCACTCCTGGTCGTCCCTGACGCCAAGGCGTTGCGGCGCCGCGACGAGGCGGACGCACAAAAGGCGATCGAGACGGAGTGCAAGAAGATCTCCGACCGCCTGCCGTCGTACCAGCGCGTCGCCGAGATCGTCGTCACCAAAGAGAGCCTGCCTCGGACCACGCTCGGCAAGCTGAAGCGGCACGAGCTGCCGGCGATGCTGGAACGCGCCGCCAAGGGCGAAGCGCCGCCCGCGG
>CAZKKP010000462.1:0-3634 GCA_964553295.1 uncultured Thermoanaerobaculia bacterium
CATCTCGGGGTGCTCCCAGGTGAAGCGGTCGACGTCCGCGGTGCGCTCGGTGTAGCGGTTGAAGGGCCGGAGGTTCTCCTCGTCGCCCCAGGAGTTCGAGTGGATCCGCGCGCCCTGGGCCCAGGCCTGTACCAGCATCGGCTCGAGGGAGGTCATGGGGCAGCCGAGGCCGGGCAGGTCGCCGCAGTCGTCGATCCCGAAGCCGCCGTCCTGGATCACCAGCTTCGCCGCCGGGGCCATGCCGTCCTCGTGGTCGTGGCGGCGGTCGCCGCCCTGGTCGCCGGCGGCGCTGCCGGCGACATGGCTGCCGTGGCCCTGGCTGTCCCAATCGAAGGGACCGGGGTCCGGCCAGTCGGCCGACCACCAGAAGTCGACCGCCAGCACCTTGCGGTGCCCCGGCGACACGGCGACGCCGTGGCGGTCGTTGAGCGCCGGCAGGCCGTGCTCCGGGTCGTCGAAGTGGCAGTGGTCGACGTCGATCCCGGTGTCCATGACGCCGATCACCTGACCCTCGCCGGCGAGGCCCAGGTCGAAAACCGGCGTCGAGCCCGACACCCCGGACTGGCAGCGCCAGGCCGAGCGCGAGTTGCGCAGCCGAACCGGCGGCTGCAGGTCGGCAAAGACCAGATCGGGGATCGCCTCGAGCTCGGCCCGCACACCCCCGAGGGCCGCCGCCGGCACTCTGAGGCCCAGCTCCGGCACCTCGCGGCCAGCATCGCTCCAGGAGACCTTCGCACCCGCAGCCGTCAGTCGGCCGGCGACCTCGGCCGCGTCGACCCCCGGCGCCAGCCCGACCACCACCGGCACGCCCGCCGGGAAACCGCCCGCGGCCCCAGGCGTCAACTCCCGCAGCACCGGCGCGATCGCCTGCTCCGCCCGCCACGGGCTCGACTCGAGGATGCCCTCCTGGACCATCACCTTCGCACCGCCGCCCGCCACCAGCACCTTGCCGCCAGGCAGGTCGCGCAGCACCCTGAGCCCTGCCGCCGCGAGGGCGTCGCGGGTGTCCGCTGCCCGCGCCGGGTCGAGCACCAGCAGCTCGAGCCGAGTCGCCGAGACCTCCCCTGCGCCCCGGGACGGCGGCGACGCCGAGGCTGCCGGACCCACCAGAAAGGCGACCCACACCACCGCCGCGACGATCGTCCTCATCGACCCTCCGCCCCCCATCATAGGCGTGCCGACCCTCCCTCGCCGAGCCGCCATCCCACGCCCAGCCTCCCCTCGGGGTGTCGCGGCGGCCGTCCCGGCGGCCGAGCCCACGTCCCGAGCCTGCCCACGAATGCCGCGGGTATGAGCGATAATGTCCCCCATGGCCAACCCGGATCACCTGGCACGCCTCCGCGGCGGTGAGTGGAACGCATGGCGCGCCGCCAACCCCACCCTGGCGCCGGACCTCATCGACGCCGACCTCGGCGGCGCCGACCTCAGAGGCCTCGACCTGAGAAAGGCCCATCTGCGCGGCGCCAACCTCGCCGGCGCCAACCTCGAGGGGATCGACCTCAGCCGCGCGACCGTCGAAGGTGCGAGCTTCACCGGCGCCCGCCTCGCCGGCGCCACCCTCGACCACGTCCGCCTCGACTTCCTCGACCTCTCGAGGCTCGACCTGTCGAACGCCTCGCTCCAGGGCGCCACCTTCCGGGGCGCCAATCTGGCCGGCTCCAGCCTGCGCAACTGCGATCTCAACCAGGCACAGCTCGAGAGCGCCCTGTTCGACACCGCCGACCTCTCCGGCGCCAATCTTCGCGGCGCCTCGCTGCGCGGCGCCCGCTTCGACGGCGCCATCCTGCGCGGTATCCGCGCCCAGAACGCCATCCTCGAGGGCGTCGAGTTCGAGAACCTGGCCATGGAGGCGGCGGACTTCTCCGGCGCCCAGGCCGACAACGCCCAGATGAAGGGCTGCAAGCTCGACCGCGCCGTCGTCCGCGACGCCGGCCTGCGGGGCGTCAACTTCCACGGCGCGTCGCTGGTCGAGGCGGTGCTCGACGGCGCCCAGTGCGAGGCGGCAAGCCTGTCCAACGCCGACCTCGAGCGCGCCTCGCTGGTCCGCGCCAACCTGTCCCGGGCCGACCTCCGCGGCTCGAGCCTGATCGGCGCCGTCCTCGACGGCTGCGCCCTTTCCGGGGCGCAGCTGGAGAAGCTCGACTTCCGCTCACCGTCCCTCGGCCGGCTGTCCTTCGCCGGCGCCAACCTGCGCCGCGCCGTCTTCAACCGCTGCGAGCTGCGCTCGGCCGACTTCCGGGAGGCCAACCTCGAAGGCGCCGACCTGCGCCACGCGATGCTCGAGGGGGCGAGCTTCGCCCGGGCGATCCTGGTCGACGCCAACCTGCGCCACGCCACCCTGAAGCAGGCCGATCTGTCCGAGGCCAAGGCGGCCTCCGCCGACATCTCCGGCACCAACCTGATCCTGGTGAAGGCGCGGCGGGCGAACCTCGTCGGCGCCGACCTGCGGTTCGCCGACGCCGTCGGCATCGACCTCGAGGGCGCCGACCTCCGCTGGGCCGACCTGCGCCACGCCGACCTGACCAAGGCCAACGTGGCCTCGGCCAGGCTGTGGGGGGCCCGGGTGCGCAAGACCCGGCTGCCCGCCGAGATGGGCCACTGGCAGCTCATCCTCCGTGTCAGCCAGGTCTTCAGGCTGTTCCGCGCACGCACCGAGAAGCTCCGACAGGATCGCGAGCGCCGACGCATCCGCGAGGTGGCCGAGCTGGTGCGCGAGCGTGAGGACCGGCGCAAGAGCCGCGCCCGCTGAGACGATGCGGCGTCGCAGGCCAATGGGCGTTCGCTCCGTACACCGTGTGATGTCGAACGCGACGAGAATCGCCGCCTCCCGGCCGGCCGCCGAGGCAGGGACCCGTTGGGGCGGTGGTGCCCGCCGATGTCGGGCCCTGCTCATCGGAGTGCTCATGATGTCGCCGGTCGCGGTGGCCGGGAGCGCCGGGGCCGACGACCTTGACGGCCTGCCGATCGTGCGTATCCATTGCGTCCGCCACAACATCTTCGACCTCGACGACCCGAAGACCTCGTCCTGGCCGTTCCGCTGGGCAAACACCCTCCACGTCGTGAGCCGGGAGTCGATGATCCGCTCGATGCTGGTGCTCGAGGAGGGCATGCCGTACTCGCGACGGGACGCCGAGGAAAGCGCCCGGATCCTGCGCTCGCTCGGCTTCCTCAACCCGGTGTTCATCACCGCCGAGCGGGTCGAGGGCGGCGTCGAGGTGGTGGTCGAGACGCACGACCAGTGGACCCTCGAGCTGCGCGCCGACGGCGACCTCTCGGGCGACCGCTCGGGCTGGTCGCTCGCCTTCCTCGAGCAGAACCTCCTCGGCCACGGCAAGCGGGTCAAGCTCGAGTACAGCAGCGACGACGAGCGCGACACCTGGGCCGGCGAGTACTTCGACCCGAACATCCTGGGCACCCGGTGGCAGGCACGGCTGCAGTACGAGGACTCGACCGACGGCTCTGGCTTCATCCACTTCATCACCACCGACCCCGTCGTCCCCCAGCCATCCGCAATCGCTACGCCAAGCTCGGCCTGTGCAAGGATGAGTTTGCCGCCACCGATCACTTTCCCCCTGCTCTCTACGTCCGCGAAGCCCGGCGGATGGTCGGCCAATACGTCTTCAGCGAACACGAT
>CAZKKP010000463.1:0-3629 GCA_964553295.1 uncultured Thermoanaerobaculia bacterium
CATCGCGAGCCGCCGCGGTGGCGGTACGCGTGTTCAACGGTCGCTCGTGGCATCCCGCCTCATCCCCGGCGCCGGCGAGACGCCAGCGCCACAATCCCCACCGCCCCGGCCCGCGTTCCTCAAGGCCGATCGAGCAAATTGTAGAGCCGGCGTCCCGCCGGCTCCGGGGGCGGTCGTGCAAACGCACACCTTCCGCCCCGATCCGCGCCGGCAGCCGGGGAGCGCTGTGGGCGTTACAATTCGTCCGTGGCGGCACGCGTGCTTCTCGCTCGGTGGTTTGGAATGCAGATCTCCAGGGCCTCGATGCAGACGCCGCTATGCCGCGTTGGCCACCGGAGTGGCGCTCGTAGGCGAGGCTGGGATGGGAGGGGGATGGCGATAGGAGTAGGATGAGGAGACGGCCGCCGCCCTGCACACCGCCCTGCACACCAACACAGAATGACACGACCGCGGCGGCCGAACGACTGGTCTTGATCGCCGGGAGGATGGGGAGGACAGCGTGACGGGTGCGCCGCACAGGCTGGCACAATGGCTCGAGGACTTCGCCGCCCGCCAGCGTCTTCTGAGCCGGCCGGTGCAGTACCTGCTCGACGGCCTGGTCCTGACGGCGACGTTTGCGCTGGTTTTCTGGGCGCGCTTCGAGTTCACCACCGACTTCTCGGCGCTGCGCAGCGGCCCGGCCCTGATCCCCGCGGTGGTCGCGGTGCAGCTCGTGGCCCTGGCTGGGTGCGGCGTGCACGCCTTCATCTGGCGTTACGTCGGTTTGGCCGAGGTGCGGGCCTTCGTCCAGGCGGCGCTGCTCTCGGGGGTGGTGCTGATCGCGATGCGGCTCTTCCTGCCGACCTCGCTGTGGATGCTCCGGGCGCCGCTGTCGGTGATCGTGATCCACTCGGCGCTGGGCTTCAGCGCGGTGCTCGGGCTGCGCGTGCTGCGGCGCTCGCTGTGGGAGCGGAGCCGCTCCCAGGCCCGGGCTGCCCGACACTCGAACGGCGCCCAGGAGAAGGCGCTGCTGGTGGGCGCCGGGCAGGCCGGCGTGCTGGTGATGAAGGAGATCCTGGGGCGCGGCGACCTCGAGCTGGCGGTCGAGGGCTTCGTCGACGACGACCCGGTGAAGGCCGGTGCGGTGATTCAGGGGCGGCGGGTGCTGGGGACCACAGCCGACCTGCCGCGGCTGGTGACCGAGCTGGGCATCCGGCGGGTGATCATCACCGTCGCCAACCTGGCGAGGCCGGACCTGCGGCGGATCGTCGAGATCTGCGAGCGGATCCCGGTGAAGGTGCAGATCATCCCCGGTCTGTACGAGATTCTCGGCGGGCAGGTGGAGGTGAGCCGGTTCCGCGACGTCGAGATCGAGGATCTGCTGGGACGCGAGCCGGTGCAGCTGGACGAGACGGTGGTGCGGCAGATGATCGCCGGCCGGGCGGTGATGGTGACCGGCGCCGGCGGCTCGATCGGCTCGGAGATGTGCCGGCAGCTGGCGCGGTTCGGGCCGGGCAGCCTGCTGCTCGTCGAGCGGGCCGAGTCCGCGCTGTTCGACATCCACCGCGAGCTGCGCGAGAGCCACCCCGCGCTGGTGGTGGCGCCGCTGGTGGCGGACGTCGGCGAGGCCGAGCGGATGCGGGCGATCATGGCGAGCTATCGGCCGGAGGTGGTGTTCCACGCCGCCGCCCACAAGCACGTGCCGCTGATGGAGACCAATCCCGGGGAGGCGGTGAAGAACAACGTGCTGGCGACGAGGACTCTGGGGGAGCTCGCGGCGGAGCACGGCGTCGACGTGTTCGTGATGATCTCCACCGACAAGGCGGTGCGGCCGACCTCGGTGATGGGCGCCTCCAAGCGGCTCGCCGAGCTGGTGGTGCAGGACCTCGACGCACGGTACGACACCCGGTTCGTGGCGGTGCGCTTCGGCAACGTCATGGGCTCGGCCGGGTCGGTCATCCCGATCTTCCGGGAGCAGATCCGCCGCGGCGGTCCGGTGACCGTCACCCACCCGGACATGGTGCGCTACTTCATGACCATCCCCGAGGCCTCGCAGCTCGTGATGCAGGCGGCGGCGATGGGCGAAGGGGGCGAGATCTTCGTGCTCGACATGGGCGAGCCGGTGAGGATCCTCGACATGGCGACGTCGATGATCAGGCTTTACGGCCTCAAGCCGGACGAGGACGTGGACATCGTCTTCACCGGCCTGCGTCCGGGCGAGAAGCTCTTCGAGGAGCTGGAGTTCGACGGCGAACACATGGAGCGGACGCGACACCCCAAGATCTACATCGGCAAGCTCGGCGGCTACCCGCCCGAACGCGTCGCGGCCGGCCTCGAGCGCCTGCGGGTGCTCACCGGCGCCGACGGCCAGCACGGCCTGACCGGGGCCGACGGCCAGCGCGGCACCGAAGGGATCGACGGCCAGCGCGAGCTGCGCCGGGCACTGGCAGAGCTGCTGCCGGAGGCGAGGATGGAGGGGGTGGTGAGGGGTGAGAGCTTGTGAAAGAACCGGCCCTGAGTAGGCAGGTTTGTTTACAAATCATTGAAAAGTAATTATTTGAGGGTGTTGTGAAGACCGCAGAAACCGAATTCTTCACAGGCTCTGAGGGGTGAAGGGGTGAAGGGAGGCAGGTGGTTGTGAGGGAGGGGGTTCTGCACCCGGATCTGGTCGCATCGCCGGTGCCGAGGTATCGGCGGCCGTCGACGTGAATGCGCAAGCTCGACCGCCTCGGGTGGGCGGCAGGCTTCACCTTCAACGCCTATGGCCTGAGGATCGGCATCCGCACGAACGCGCCGTGGGTGCTCGATCGGCTTCAGGAGTGCCTGCCGTGGGGCTGGACCCCTTCGCGATGCCAGTGGGTGGACCATCTCTACTCGGTGATCCCGGCCGGACCGACCGCCGGCGGCCGCGATCGGCGGCTGCACCTGGTCTATGCCGACGCCTATCGCATCGTGCGCACCGAGGACCTCGAGAGCCTCGTCGAGGACCTGGAGAAGGACCTGAGCCTGTTCGTCGGTGAGAACGCCCGAACCCGGGTGTTCGTGCACGCCGGGGTGGTGGCCGTCGACGGCCAGGCGATCCTGTTTCCCGGCGCCAGCTACAGCGGCAAGTCGACCCTGGTGGCGGCAATGGTGCGGGCGGGCGCCACGTACTACTCGGACGAGTTCGCCGTCCTCGACGACCGGGGACGGGTGCATCCCTATGCCCGGCCCCTGGGGCTGCGCTGCGGCGACGAGTTCCGAGGCCAGCAGGTCGATGTCGCCGACCTCGGCGGTCGGTCGGGCCGCCGGCCGTTGCCCGTCGGCCTGGTGGTGCAGACCCGGTACACCCAGGGTGGGAGCTGGCAGCCGGCGCCCCTTACTCCCGGGCAGGCGCTCCTCGAGCTGCTCGCCAACGCCCTGTGCGCCCGCAGTCAACCGGAGCGGGTGATGGGAGTGCTCGGTCGGGTCGCCGCACGGGCGAGGGCGGTGAGCTCGGGCCGCGGAGACGCCGATGCTGTAGCGAGCGAGCTGGTGTCAGGGCAGCGGGCCCGGGCCTCTGCCAGCCAGTCAGGGGCCCTCGGCCCTTCCCGGGGACGCTGAGGTGGGCCGGCGATGCTGTTCCCTCGCGGTGTGCTCGGAGCGCGACCGTGCTCGTGAGGCGCTCCGCG
>CAZKKP010000464.1:0-3623 GCA_964553295.1 uncultured Thermoanaerobaculia bacterium
TAGACCTGGCCTCGCATTCGAGTTGTGAGAGTTGTGGTACGTGGCACCCTTCTTCGAGGGAACCACTCTGCGGCTCGAACGTCGCACCTGGCCGCGGTCGCACCAGATGTCGGAGGTCGACCGCGGCTGTGGGCGGCGGGCCGGCCTGGCGCCGCCGAAGGCGGGCTCAGCCGAGCTCGCCGGGAGCGCGGCCGGGGGTCAGCGCCCGTAGGAACTCGCCCACGGGCAGACAGCGGATCCCCTCGACGAGCAGGCGGTCCTCCCCCCGGTACAGGAGCAGCGGCTCGCATTCGGGATAGTCGTCCCGGAAGCTCCGCAGTCCCCGGAGATCCTCCGGCCTGACGCGAACGGAGTTTTTGACCTCGACCGCCCAGAAGCCCGCCTCGCCGTAGACCACGAGATCAACCTCCGCGCCGCTCCGCGTACGCCAGTAGGAGAGGTCGCAGCCCGCGCCCGAGTACGCGATCCAGGCTCGGAGATGCTGCGCCACCAGCCCCTCGAGGGCGGCGCCGTCGATCTCTCCGCCCCGGTCGAGGGGGCCTCGGGGCCGCAACGAGCGAAAGACCCCGGCGTCAAAAAGGAACAGCTTCGGGTGGGCCACGGTCTGACGCTGCGCTCGCCGGGTGAAGACCGGCACACGGAAGGCCAGGAGGAGGTCCTCGAGCACCTCCAGGTACCCTACCACGGTCCGTCGCTCCACCTGGCACTCCCGGGCGACGCCGGCGAGGTTGAGAACCGAGGCGTGGGAGAAGCTCACCGCCTCGAGGAAGCGCGCGAAGCTGCCGACGTTGCGCGCCCATCCCTCGACCCGCACCTCCTCCTCGAGGTACAGGGTCGCGTAGGCGGCGAGAACGTCGGCCGGGTGAGGCGAGTCCACCACCATGGGCACGAGACCGTGGCGGAGAGCATCCTCCAGCCGGAACTCCGGCAGCTCAGCCGCCATGAACGGGTGCATCGTACGATACAGGGCGCGCCCCGCGAGCAGGTCGACGCCGCCACGGCGGAGCTTTCGTGCACTCGAGCCGGTGAGCACGAAGCGAAGCTCGGCCCGACGTTCGATCAGGTCGTGGACCACCGAGAGCAGCTCGGGCACCCGCTGGACCTCGTCGATGACCACCGGAGCCCGCTCCGGGCTACCGAGCACGAGCTCTGTAAGTCGCTCGGGCCGGGCGCTGAGCTCCCGGTAGAGGTCGGGCCTCAGCAGGTCGACGACGAGCGCCTCGCCATAGGTGTGTCGAACCCAGCTCGACTTCCCCGTCCCCCTCGGGCCGAACAGGAAGAAGCTCTGCTCGGGGCCCTGAAAAAAACGGGGCGTAAATTCCATTTTGTGGCTCATTCCGGAATCCCCGTTTCCATAATGAGTCAGATCGACCCGAGCGTCAACCTCGACCATCTCCAGTCCGCGCGCAGCTGCCGGCGCCTCGCACCGACAGGCCCGGGCTCGCCGGCGGCTCGATTCCCGGCCCCGGGCCCTCGGTCGGCAGCCGACAGCCCGTGATCGGCCACCTCGAGCCCTGCGAGACCGTCAGAACGAGAGGCGACATCACGACGGGCAACGCGCATCATGGAGTGTGAACCTCAGAACCGGTCGCGCCGACTTCTTCGGTGGAGAGCCCCATGCGCACCCGCGAGCAGATCGTCGACGAGATGCTGGTCCTCGCCGCCCAGGCGGGGCGGGCCGACGCCCTCGCGGAGCTGGCCCGGCGCTGGCACCCCCGGCTGCTGCGCGCCGCCTGGCGGCTGACCCGCGACGTCGACGGCGCTCACGAGTCGGTGCAGGAGGCCTGGCTGGCCATCGCCAGGGGCCTCGGCCGGCTCGACGACCCGGCCCGGTTCGGAGCCTGGGTACTGACCATCGTCCGAAGGCGCTGCGCCGACTGGATCCGTACGCGGCGCCGGTGGCGGAGCCGCGAGAGCGCGATCCCCGAAGGCTCGACCGAGAAACCGGCGACGACGTTGCCTCAGGACGCCCGCGCCCGGGCCCGCGAGGCCCTCGGCCGGCTCGACCCCGACCGCCGCGCCCTGCTCGCCCTGTTCTACCTCGAGGGGTTCTCGATCGAGGAGATCGCCGGGACCCTCGGGATCCCGCCCGGCACCGTGAAATCACGACTGTTCCACGCCCGCGAGCGGTTGCGGGCGGTACTGGAGGTGTGAGATGGCACGTCCCGACGACGTCGACCGACTGATCCGCGAGGCGCTGGCCGCCGAGGACGCCGAGACCCTCAAGTCGCTCGGCGAGCCCGGCCTGCCGGACATGGTGAGCGAGGTCTTCCGCGGCCGCATGCGCTGGTACGGCGCGGCCTTCCTGGCCATGATCCTGGGCTGCGCGGTCTTTGCCGTGTACTGCGCGGTGCGCTTCCTGGGAACCCAGGAGGTGCCGGAGATGCTGCGCTGGGGGGCCGGGTTCTTCGTCGGCTTCCTCGCCGCCCAGGGGGGCAAGACCTGGTACTGGATGCAGCACGAGCGCCTCGCCCTGATCCGCGAGGTCAAGCGGGTCGAGCTGCTCGTCGCCCAGCTCGCGCTCGAGCTCCGAAACCGCTGAGGCCCGGGCGGTGCGCCTCCCGTGCAGACTCGGAGGATGCTGGTACGCTATCATCCTGCGACCTGAGCCGCCGGAGTCCGCGGGGAGGAGCCATGATCGAGGTCGTCAACCTCGCCGAGAAGCTCGCCCGCTTCTCGAGTCACTGGACCCCGAAGGTCGTCGCCGAGCTCAACGGCCAACACGTCAAGCTGGTGAAGCTCGAGGGCGAGTTCGTGTGGCACGCCCACGAGGCCCAGGACGAGCTCTTCCTGGTGCTCTCGGGCGCCCTCGAGATGCGGCTGCGGGACCGCACGCTGACCGTCGGCGTGGGCGAGCTGGTGGTGGTGCCGCGCGGTGTCGAGCACTGCCCGTTCGCCGCCGAGGAGGTCCACGTGCTGCTCTTCGAGCCCGCCGCCACCGTCAACACCGGCGATGCTGGCGGCCCGCGAACCGTGGCCCGGCCCGACCGGATCTGAGCCACCGGAGGTCCGCCATGAACCCGTTTCTCGCCGTTGCCGCTGCGCTCCTCATCGCCACCGCCGTCGCCCACTCCTGGCTCGGCGAGCGGTACATCGTGCGGCGGCTGCTGCGCCGCCCGGACCTGCCAGAGCTCTTCGGCTCGGACGTCTTCACCCGGCACACCCTCCGCTACGCCTGGCACCTGACGTCGGTGGCGTGGCTCGGCCTGGCCGTCATCCTCGTGCTGCTGTCGGGCGCGGTGACCGGCGTGCGGGTCGGCCAGGGAATCCTGCTCAGTGTCGCCGGCACCTCCCTGGCGAGCGCCGGTCTGGCCCTCGTCCTGACCCGGGGACGTCATCTCTCCTGGCTGGCGTTCGTCGTCATCGCAGCGTGCTGCATCGCCGCCGCCAGATGACCGGCAGTGGGCCCCCCTCCCCGGCTCGGCCCCCCTCGACCGCCACCACGTCGGTGCCGAGCAGGCGCATGCGCTCGACGTTGGGCTGCTGCCGACGCATGTCCTCCGAGCCCATGTAGACCCGGCACTTCAGACCGAGCAGGGCGGCGGCGGTGGCCACCGCGACGCCGTGCTGGCCGGCGCCGGTCTCGGCGATCACCCGGTCCTTGCCCATCTCGACCGTCAGCA
>CAZKKP010000465.1:0-3623 GCA_964553295.1 uncultured Thermoanaerobaculia bacterium
CGTGCCGACGCCGCGGGCTCGTCGGCCCGCGGCGTCGGGCCCTGAACGCAAGCGACGGCCACGAGGGCCGTCGCCGCGAGCCCGGTGCGGATGGCGCCGGTCACATGCCGAGGGCGTCCTCGTTGCCATCCGCCAGGATTCTCACCAGCTCGGCGTGGAAGTAGTCGCGCACGCTGCGGACCTCGGGCGGGATCCGCTTCTCGTACATCTCGCGGCTGCGGTCGATGTCGTCGCGGAGCCGCTGGTACAGGTCCCGGCCGACGCGGCCGCGCTCGACCTCGTCCTCGTTGTAGAGCTTGATCTCGGAGACGAGCAGGCGGGCAAAGCGTCGCGCCTCCTCATGGCGGGTCTCATCCTCTGGCGCGAGCTGGGCCGTCGGCGCCTCGACCGGCGCCGGCGTCACGGGGGGCGCGACTGGCGCCACCGGCGGCGGCTCGGGTGTCGGTGCGGCCTCGACCGGCGGCGGTGGCGCCTCCACCTCGGGCAGCACGACCGGCATCGGCGTGGTCGTCACCATCTCGCCGAGCCCGACCCGCATCGTGGCGGAGGGGTCGAACTCGGGCTCCGTGTCGCCCTCCTCGTAGCTCTCCGGAGCCTCGGCGGGCTCCGCTTCGAGGCCGGTCTCGACGTCCTCGGCCTCCGGGACACCGACCACTGCCTCCTCGACCTCGACGGGCTCGGGCTCCTCAGGTGGCTCCTGCTCCTCGGCGGTCGCCTCGGGCGCTGCTTCCACCGGCGGCGCCTGGAGCTCGGGCTCTTCAAGCTGTGGTGCAACGCCGACATCGGGCTTCTCGGCCCAAGGCTCGGGCTCCGCCAGCTCCTCGGTCACCGCCGAGACGTCGCGCAGGTCGACAGCGCTGGCGAGCATCGGGGCCGGCACCACCTGGCGGTGATGGAGGGTGTCGATCATCCAGCAGGTCAGGGCGACCATCGACTGCGCTGCCGCCGGGTCCCAGGGTCGGCCACTCAGCCGGTCGACGTAGAGACCGCCCATCATCTTGCCGCGCAGGCACACCGGGATCAGCATCGCCTCGTCCGTCCGGGGCTCGCCGGCAAGCCACTCGGCGAGCACCGGGTCGCTGGCCGGGTCGAAGGTCAAGGGCGCGGCCTCGGTGGAGAAGCGGGTCAGCAGCGGCGACGCGTCGAGCTCGACATTCCACGCCCGCAGCCGCTCGCCGTCGGCAAAGCCGATGCCGCTCCAGGCCGAGATCCTGCCGGCACGCGCCACCAGGACTACCGCACGCGCGACGTGTTCGGCGAGCCTGGGCAGCAGCTCTCGGAGCAGCTCGGACTGGCTGCGCGCGGCGTCGAGGCTGCGCAGGGAGTCGATGTGGAAGCCGGCCGTCGAGGGTGGGGTCAGCAGCGCCTCGAACTCGGCGATCCGGGCGCGGAGGTCCGCAACCTCGCTCTCGGCGCTCATGGCGCGCTGGGCCAGAGCCGTCACCGCCGCTGCGACCTCGTCGACCGGGAGGATCTGCTCCGCCTCCGCGGGGACGGCTTCGCGGATCGAGGCCTTGGCCTCGGCGACCAGCTCGTCCAGGCTCTCGACAACGAACTCGAGACGGTTGGTGATGGCCTCGAGCCCCCGGCTCTGCGCTCGTCTCAGTTGCTCGAGAATGGCATCGTGGGAGTCCATGCTGCCTCCAACTTTGCGTTCAAGGCATTATCCACGGCGCTATTGCATCACGTCAAGGAATCCGTTTGTCAGGCGGAATTGCGCCCGCCTGGTGAACCGTCGCCGGGGCGATATCGGCCGACTATCCACAAGAGAAATCCCCGCCACGGGAGAAGTCGGGGCGCCGCCGGCGCCTTTCCCCGGAGCCGAGAACCGTCGGCGGCGCCGACCGGGGTCCGCGCGTTGTCTCTCGAGGTTGATTCTGCTAGCTTGCACGGGGAAGGGAGGAGGCATGAACCGGAAATATCTGCTGTACTCGTGCTGCATCACGATCTCGATTGTGGTCCTCGCAACGGGCTGCTCCAAGGGAACGAGTGAGGCGGAGCTCAAGCGGGCGGAGCTCGCCGCCCAGCTGGCGACCATTCAGCAGTCTTACGCCGAGCTCGAGCAGGGCCGCGCCGAGATCGCGGCGGCCTCGGCCAGGCTCGCCGAGCTCCAGGCGGTGCCCGAGCGTTCCCGCAGCGACGAGCAGAAGACCGAGCTGGAGGCCCTGCCCGGCCAGATCGCCGAGCTCGAGGCCGAGCGCGAGGTGGACTTCGACAGCGTGCAGGGCGGGCTCGCCGAGTTCCTCAACGTCGCCCTCAACGAGTTCCCCGATGCGCCGGAGACCGTCGCCGGCCTGCGCATCTACAGCGAGGAGGCGCTGCTCGTCGCCCGCGACATGGTCGAGAAGGCAGGTGAGTACAAGAAGGCCGTCGACCACCTCGCGGCAGCCCGCAGCTACTACGAGATGGCCGGCATCGCCGAGGTCCACCAGCCGCTCGTCGACACCCTCGCCGAGCTCGAGGAGTGGCGCTGGATCAACCAGGAGCGCTTCGACGCGGTCGCCAACGGCATGACCCGGGACGAGGTCAAGGCCACGGTCGGCGTGCCGTACCACGGCAACGTTCAAGCCGATGAGGCCCGTAACGTCGAGACCTGGCTGTATCGCAAGTCCGAGGGCGGCGCCGCCGCGATTTACTTTCACGTGAAGACCGGCAAGGTCTACGGCAAGAAGTGGGACGCCATCTCAACCAGGGTGGTCTCCTGATCTTCCTGGAAGCGCTCGCCCAGCCGCGGACGGGGCGCCGGAAGGCGCCCCGTCGTGCGCAACGGCGGGTCGAGCGCGTCTTGACCGACACCTTCAGGACGCCTATCATGTTCCTCCCGGTGCGTCGTGCCGACGGTGCGAGAAGCTGCACGGAGAGGAGGTGAGGTCCGAACATGCCGACTGGAGTCACGGTCCGAGACAATGAGTCCTTCGAGCAGGCACTCCGCCGGTTCAAGCGGAAGTGCGAGAAGGCCGGCATCCTCTCCGAGGTCAAGCGACGGCGGTTCTACGAGAAGCCGTCGGAGCGCCGCAAGCGCCAGATGATCCAGGCACGAAAGAAGATGCTCCGCAAGCTCGCGAAGCAGCGCCGAGCCGGGCTGCTCTGAGCGGCCGATCGTCGTGGATCGGTTCCTCGAGGATCTCGAGCTCGACAAGGTCCTGAGTCTGGTTGCGGCCCACGCCCGAAGCGGCGTGGGCCGTTGCCGTGTCCGCAGCGCCGATCGCTTTCCGTCGGCCGACGAGGTCGATCGGCTGGTGCGTCTGACCTCGGAGCTCGCGGCGCTGGTGGACGGCGGTGGCACGCTGCCCTTCGCCGGCCTCGACGAGGCACTGCCCTGGCTCGACCCGGCAACGCCGATGCCGGTCGAGCCGTCGGCGCTGCTCAACCTGCTCAACCTCGCGCGGCGAGTGGCTTCGGCCCGTCGTCGTCTGCTCGCCGCGCCGCCCGAGCTCGAGACGCTCTGCCGGCTCGGCGGGCGGCTGCCGGACACCGAACCGCTGGTGACCTGGGCGGCCCCGCGGCTGGGCCGGGACGGCCGGGTCCCGGACGAGGCCTCGCCGACTCTCGCCCGGCTGCGCCGCTCGAGCACCAGGCTCCGGCTGGAGATCGTCGAGCGGCTCGAGGGGATGCGCCGGGCG
>CAZKKP010000466.1:0-3617 GCA_964553295.1 uncultured Thermoanaerobaculia bacterium
GGGCACCCGGGCGGCGTCCAGCTCGAGGGTCGCGCCCGAGGCCCGCGCCATCTCCAGCGCGTGGCCGAGCAGCCCGAATCCGGTGACGTCGGTGCAGGCGTTCACCCCGACCTCCTGCATGGCCTGGGCCGCTTCCCGGTTCAGAGTCGACATCCAGCGCACGGCCTCGGACTCCACCTCCCGGGGGGCGAGCCCGCCCTTGACGGCCGTCGACACGACGCCGGTGCCAAGGGGCTTGGTCAGAATCAGCCGGTCTCCCGGCCGCGCACCCGCGTTGCTCACCACCCGCTCGGGATGGACGACGCCGGTGACGCTCAGGCCGTACTTGAGCTCGGGATCCTCGACGCTGTGGCCGCCGACGAGCAGGGCGCCGGCCTCCTGAATCACCTCCAGGCCGCCTCGCAGAATTTCCCGCAGCACGTCCAGGGACAGATCCTGGCGCGGGAAACAGACGATGTTCATCGCCGTCAGTGGCGTGCCGCCCATGGCGTACACGTCGCTCAGGGCGTTGCAGGCGGCGATGCGGCCGAAGGTCCGCGGGTCGTCGACGATCGGCGTGAAGAAGTCCAGTGTCTGGATGAGGGCGAGGTCGTCCCTCAGACGGTAGACTCCAGCGTCATCGGAAGTACCGCGGCCGATGAGGAGATCGGGGTGGGTCTGCAGCGGCAGGTCGGCGAGCACGGCCTCCAGGTCCCCTGGAGGGAGCTTGCTCGCTCAACCGGCGCCCCTGACGCCCCGGGTGAGCCTGGGGTCGATGCCGGTACTCATGGTCTTATGATCCTCCCGGCGCCGGCCAGCGTCTCGATGATCGCGTACATGTTGGAGATGCCGCCCACGGCGAGCCGGTCCTTGAGGCCGAAGAAATTGAGACAGGTTCCGCAGACAAGCACATGGGCGCCGAGCTGCTCGAGCTGACGGATCTGGTCGAGCACCGGCGAGCCCTGCACCGCGAGCTTCGCCCCGGCGTTGACGAAGACCACGTGCGAGATCGCACCCTGGAAGTGACTCAGCGTGTCGAGGAAGGCCGCCATCAGCGTGTGTCCCAGCTCCTCGTCGCCCCGGCCCATGCCCTCGGACGAGACGTACACCACCAGGTTCTTCGAGCTCGAGGCGGTGGCCACGCAGACCACCGGCGGCGCCTCGGCGGCCCGCGGTCCGTCGCCGGGCTCGACCGAGACCAGGAGGTCGGCGCCCTCACGGGCGACCGTCGCCCGGGCGCCCTGGCTCTCGGCGAAACGCTGCACGTTGGTCGCAGAGGACTCGTTGTCCACGATCACCACGAACCTCGAGGTCGCCCCCTCGAGCGCCGCTTTGGTGTCGAGGACCGGCTGCGGGCAGGCCAGCCCGCGACAGTCCACCTTCTTCAGCTCAGCCATGCCGAGGAATCTACCGGGGCTCTTCCGCCGAGGTCAAGAACCGAGTCGGCCAGAAGGGGTGTCAGGGCAGGCCGACGGAGGCCGACCACCGGTCGGTGCCGCCACTCTCGAAGCCGTCGCCGAAGAACGACGTCGAGCCGAAGTGCCACGCCTCGCCGCCGGCGGGGTTGACGGTCCCCGCGAACACCGCGTCGTTGAACACGCCGAGATGGCCCCCGGCGGTGTTCGGGCGGCCGTTGAAGCCGGGGGAGCTGGTCGGCGCCCAGGACACGCCGTCCTCGGTCATCCAGGCCTCGACGAGACCGCCGCCGTCGACGAGAACGTGAAGGGCCCAGGGCTGGGCCGCCATTCCTCCGACTCTCGTGCCGTCAGACGAGCCGAAACCGTCCGTCACCACCGGCGCCCAGGTGACGCCGTCGGACGTACGCCAGACCTGCGCGCCGGTCGTGAGGTTGTCGAAGCCCACATAAAGGGCGCCCTTGAACGTCGCGAGACCCACCGACCTGACGTTCGCCGAGTCGCCGAGCCCGGGCACGCCCGCCAGAGACCACGACAACCCGTCGTCGGACCGCCAGATCTCGGCGCCGCCGAGGTTGTGCGTGCCCGCATACAGCGTGCCGTGGTACACCCCCAGCGCGGTGATCTCCTGGTTCGCCGCCGAGCCGAAGCCGTTGCCGTTCACCTGGCTCCAGGCGCCGGCGGGGGTCGACCGCCAGACCTCACCCCCCTCGACGTGGGCGGTGCCGACGAACAGGTCCTCGCCGAACCCGGCGCTCGACAGAATGGCGACGTTGAGCGGGTCTCCGAAGCCCGCGGTGGAGACGGGCTGCCAGACAGCGCCGTCACCGGAGGTCATGACCGGCGCGCCGAGCACCGCGTTCCTTATGCCGGCGAAGAGCGCACCGTTGAACGATCGGAGCAGGGTGACAGCGTCGTTCTTGGCGCCTCCGCCGACTCCCCCGAGCGCCGCCGGCGCCCAGGTCGTGCCGTCGCCCGAGGACCAGATCTCGCCGCCGGCGACCGGGTTGCCGGTTCCCATGTAGAGCCGTCCGTGATGGCTCGCGCCCGCCGTCAGGGCGAGATTGCCCGCACTGCCGAACCCGTTGCCGCCACCGAACGCTCCTCCGACCGACAGCCGCCAGCCTCCGTCGACGCCACTGCTGCCCGACACCCGGACCATGAGCGCGCGAGCGCCGGGAATCGCGTTCGTCAACGGGGTCCAGTCGCCCGTCGGGCCGCGGTAGTACATCTCCTGCGGCGGTGTGGCCGAGCTCGCGTCGACCCCGACGTAGAAACCCTGTTCCTGAGCCTCGTCCCACTCGACGCCGGCGAAGAACGAACCTTCGAGGATCGCGACCGGGCTCGGGCCCGTCGCCGCCTCGCAGTACGCCAGGGTGAGCCACGGTGGAACACCGTCCGCCTGCGAGGGAAAGCGACCGAGGAGCGACCCGGGCCCGCCCGCAGGACCGTCCGCCGCGTACACGACCGCGTCGAAGCTCAGAGTCGTGTCGCCGCCGGTCCGGGTCAGGCCGACGCAGACCGACTCGACGCTGAACGGCACCCAGGCCGGAGTCACCCGCTGCAGGAAGGCCGCACCGGTGCCCCACCCCACGGCGGCCTCCGCACCGCCGTCGTCCGCGATCAGGCCGGCGACGCACGCGCCGACACCGGACGACTGCACGACGGTGTGCACAGCCCCCTCGACCGACAGCTCCGCGGTCCGGGCAGCGCCGGCGTTCGGGTCCGCCCGGTAGGTCACCGTGCCGTTGCCGACGCCGCTGGACGAGCCGGTCAGGTGGATCCACGAGCCTTCGCCGAGCGCCTCCCAGGCGCACGTCGACGCCGAGGTGGCCACCAGAAAGGACCCCTCCCCCCCGGTCTCCGGAAGCGGCGGCGAGGAAGACGGCGTGAGCTCGTACGCGCAACCCGTCCCACCGCCGCATGACCCCGAGCTGGAGACCGTGACCTGGGTGCTCAGTGGATGGCTCTGGCCGTTGACGACGACCGTCACCGCGACGGTCTTGCTCCCGGAGATGGCGTAGCGGTAGGCGGCGGCGCCGCAGGTCCACGCGGGGCCGGGCACACACACCCAGGACTGCGGGTAGGTGCTCGAGTCGCACGACGCACCGCCGAAGCTCCAGCTCGCCTGCTCGACCGCCGAGGCCGGCACGCCGTCGATGGTGAAGGTGACGGTCTGGCCGATGTCCGGGGTGCTGTCGTTGGCCACCAGGGACAGGTTCA
>CAZKKP010000467.1:0-3616 GCA_964553295.1 uncultured Thermoanaerobaculia bacterium
TGCGGTCGCCGGTGCTCCGGGTGGGGTCGGCGAGCCTCGCCAGGACCGCCACCCGGTGCCGCGACCGCTGCTGGAGAGCGAGGGTCCTTGCGTAGACCTCGGTGCCGCCCTGGGCGAAGGGCGGCCAGCCGTGCACGACGTGGAGGACCGACAGCCCGCCGTCCGACGGCGATGGCGCCAGCTCGTCGAGCACCCTCGCGCGCACCGGGCCGAGGGGGTCGGCGGCGATGAACTCGGCGACCCGCCGCCGGTAGCCGCGGTCCATGCGGTGCAGGGTCCTCTGGGCGCGGCGCACCCGAGCCGTGCGGTCGGCGCCGAAGCTCTGCTGGCCGGCGTGGTAGATGAAGGTCGCGTCGTCGGCGACGTGCTCGAAGCCGGCGGCGGTGGCGCGCAGGCAGAGCTCGTTCTCCTCGCCGTAGCCGAGGCCGAAGCGGACCGGGTCGAGGCCGCCGACCGCGTCGAGGAGCTCCCGGCGGAGGAAGAGGCAGACGCCGACGCCGGTGGGCAGCCGCGGGTACACCCGGCGGGAGACCCCCTCGACGAGGGCGCCGAGCCGGTCGACCGACCAGCCGGTCGGCAGCAAGTTGTCCTCGAGGAACTCGGGCAGGGAGCAGATGGTGGCATTGTTCGACAGCGGCGTCGCGGTGCCCACCCGCGGGCCGGAGTGGGCCGCGCGGCGGAGCTTCTCCAGCCAGCCCGGGGTGACCTCGGTGTCGGCGTTGAGCAGCACCACGTCTCGTGCCGACTCCGCCAGAGCACGATTGACCGCGACGACGAAGCCGCCACGCTCCGCGCCGCGGAGCACCGTGACCCCGTCGCCCGCCTCCGCCAGTCGTCGGTCGAGCACCTCCTCGACCTCGGCCGGCTGCGGCCCGTCGACCGACAGCAGCACCCGATGAGGCGGCCGCCGGGTGTGCCGCAAGAGCGATGCCAGACAACGATCCAGCGCCGACGCCGCCCGGTAGACCGGCACGATGACGTCGACGCCGCCCTTCCACGCTCCGGTCGGTGCCGCCATGTGGGCGGAGGATACCACCGGCGGTCGCCGGCCCCTACCGGGGGTCGGGGCTGCGGTGGCCACCACCTCCCGGTCTGGGCCGATCTACCGTGACCGGTGTCTCAGACGAAGAGGGCGCGGGATCGGATGGATCGCACTGATCCCGACCCGCGCTGCGGAGGTGGTGAAGCAGGGGGTTTTCACGCGACGCCGCCAGCTCCGGGTGGCGAGCGAGATAGCTCGCGGTCTGGAAGGCCGGAGACGGGTCGCGGCCGTCACGAGCGCCGACCGCCACCCAGTGGAACAGCGGGTCCACTCCGGCGCGTGCAACCTCCGGGTTCTGGCAGAGATAGTAGCCGACGTCAAAGGCGCCACTCCGGTCGATCTCCCGCGCCTCTCTCCAGAAGCGGAGGCCCTCGCGGATCCCCGGCGAGCGCAGCCACCTCGGGAACGAGCGCGCCAGCGCCCACCAGCCGTAGGCCGACCGATGCCGCGAGGAGGAGGCGCCAGGCGGCGCTGCGATGCCTCGCGGCGCCAATGCGCCGAGTGCGCGCTCGAGCCGCGATCGCCGCTGCCGCTCCACCACGAGGCCGCGCTCGAGCTCGTCGATCCTGTCATGCAGGCGCTGCCGGTCCTGCGAGGTCTCACGCAGGGATTCGTCGAAGCTGTCCAGCCGAGAGGTGGTCAGCCGATGCATCTCGAACAGCCAGCTGCTTCCTTCGCCGAGAACGTCGATCTGGCCCTGGTTGTTCGTCCGGTCGTCGGCGAGCAGCTGCTCGAGGCGGCCGAGATTCCGCTCGACCTCCCATGCGCGGGCGCCAATCTCCGCCAGGTGGCTGGCCTCGACGGCGTTGGTCCTGACGACCGCCCGGACCTGCTCCTGCAGAACCTCGAGCCGGGTCGAGTCGTCGATGTGCCGAGCTCGGACCATCGCTCGCGGCTCGCTGGTGAGCAGGCTGTGGAGCGCGTCGAAGTCATCGGCGCTCCCGCGCTGCTCGGCGGCCTCGGAGAGCATCAGGTCATACGCGTGGGCGACCACAGCCTCGAGCCTCGAGTCACCGTCGAAGGCCTCGCGGCCGGCCGTGTGGTGGCGAAGGGACGGATCGAGGAATCGGGAGATCTCGCCGGCCGCTTCGCCGACGCGGCACGGAAGCTCGAGCCCCAGCGTTCGTGCGATGCGGGTGACCTCCCCCTGCCAGTCGTCAAGCAGCGCCTCGTAGCGCACGAAGGTCCTGCTGTAGGCCCGGGTGGCACGCTCTGCCGCGACCGTGTGGACGAGCCAGAGCAACAACGCGTGACGACGCGGAATCTGGTCCCTGACCCGGAGGGACTCGGCGACCTCGTTCGGGCTTCTCACGATGAGCACGGCGGCCGGTTCGACGCGCAGGTCGCGCAGTGCTGCCAGCCACAGTGGCAGAAGCTGGCACATTCGCGGATCCTTGACGACCCAAGGCCCGGGGCCGTCGAACTCGGCGGTGACGGCGTCGCACAGGGCAGGCGTCCACTGCTTGAGAGCCTCGGGCGTCCACCAGTCGTCGGAGATGATCAACGGGCTGTCCCACCGGAGTCCGGCGTCCGCGAGCACCGCGTCGTGCACCCGCATGAGCACCTCGGACTCCCAGAAACCAACGGTCGTGTTGCTGTCAGGACCCTTGCCGGCGCCCGGAACCACCAGCGTCGCTGGCAGTCGAAACCCGAGCAGCGACAGCAGCCGCGTCACTGCCGAGGTGCCGCTCCGGTGCATGCCGAGGACCAGGATGGCGGTGTTGCCGCCCTCTCGAGCCTCGGCGGTTCCGCTCAGCCCGTCGGTCATTCATATCCTCCGCGGCGGCCCGGGCCCGCCGACGGGGATCTTACCGGCTTGCAGTTCCGCCAGCCAGCACCGCTTGCTGGCGGGCAAGCTCCTCAAGGTGGAGAGGGTCTCAAGAAGCTCGGCGCAGGAGCTGTCGGTGGCCCCAGGATCGTGGACCGCCGATTTGACGGCCCTGGGGAGTTCGCCGAGAATCCTCTGATGCCGAGCCCGAAGATCCGGTTCTCCGTGGCGCCTCCGTTCCCGATAGTCCCGGCCGGAGGTTGAGTGGAGCATGCCGGTAGTCCACGTCGTCATCGTTCACCACCGCGGAGCCGAGATGCTGCAGCGCTGCCTCGCGACCCTGCTCCGGTGCACGGGGGTGGATCTCGAGATCGTGGTGGTCGGCAACGGAGGTGACGAGGAGTGGCCCCGGGCCGCGGTCGATGGCTCGCATGTCCATCTCCTGTCCCTCGGGCGGCCGGTGGGTTTCGCCGAGGCCAACAACCGGGGTGTCGACTGGGCCCGCGACAACCTCGGGGCAGCGGACCACTACTACTTCCTGAACAACGACACCGAGTCCTCGCCGGATAGCCTTGCTGCGCTGGTCGCGGTCCTGGAGCAGGAGCCGGCGTGCGCCATCGTCGGGCCGATGCTGCGCATCCAGTGGGCCCCGGAGCATCTGAACAGCCTCGGCCTCAACGTCACCGAGGACGCCTGCGCCTGGGACGAGGGCATCGGCGTGGCCCTCGAGGAGTACGGGCCGCTGCCGGGGCGGCGAAGCGTCATAGCGGTCACGGGCTCGGCCCTGCTCATGCGTGCCGACGTCT
>CAZKKP010000468.1:0-488 GCA_964553295.1 uncultured Thermoanaerobaculia bacterium
GACGCTCCCGGATCCAGCCCGGGCAACAGCGGCTGGCCGTCGACCGGGTCCTTTCCCCCCGCCGCGACCGATGCGCTGAGCGACGGGTACTGGGAGGCGCGCGTCAGCCCGAGCTGGGCGCGGGCCTCGACCACCCTCTCGGCCGCCAGTCGGAGGTCCTGATTCTCCTCGAGCGCGACGCGGATCAGCTGGGCGAGCTCGGGATCGTCGAACACCTCCCACCAGCCGAGGTCGGCCACGCTGGCAGCCTCCTCGGCGGTCTGGCTGAAGTGTGTCGGGGATGGGACCTCGGGCCGGCGGTAGTCGGGGGCGAGGGTGCACGCCGAGGTCGCGGCCACCACGACCGCGAGGAGAACGTGAGGGCCGAGTGCGCGTCGCATGTCAGCTCCCCTCCCCTGCCGCAGCAGACTCTGCCGGCGGGGCCGACGGTCGGGTCCGGGCCAGCCGCTCGACGAGCACGAACAGCGCCGGGTAGAGGAAGACGCCCA
>CAZKKP010000468.1:498-3599 GCA_964553295.1 uncultured Thermoanaerobaculia bacterium
ACCGCCGTGGCCACGAGCATGCCAGAGAACACGGAGACGCCCATCGAGACCCGGGACGCGGCGCCCGAGCCCGAGGCGAGCACCAGCGGCACCACACCCATGATGAACGCGAAGGCGGTCATCAGGATCGGCCGGAAACGAAGGCGCGCCGCCTCCATGGCCGCGTCGAGAAGCGTCCTCCCCTTGTCGAACTCGGCGCGGGCGAACTCGACGATGAGGATCGCGTTCTTGGCGGCGAGCCCGATGAGCATGACCAGGCCGACCTGGACGAAGACGTTGAGGTTCAGGCCGACCGCCCAGATGCCGAGGAAGGCGCCGAGCACCACCAGCGGCGTACCGAGCAGCACGCTCCAGGGCAGCGACCAGCTCTCGTAAAGAGCCGCCAGGAGCAGGAACACGAACACGATCGCCATCAGGAAGGTCGGCGTTGCCGCCGGTGCGGTCTTCTCCTGGTAGGACAGCGACGTGAAGGTCGAGCCCATGGTCGAAGGCAGCACCGTCGCGGCCACCTCCTCGAGAGCGGACATCGCCTGCCCTGACGAGTACCCGGCCGCCGGCCGCCCGGAGATCTCGACGGACCGCAACAGGTTGTAGCGGTTTGTGACCTCGGCGCCGACGGAGGGAGTGACGGTGATCAGGGTGTCCAGGGGGACCATGTCGCCGGTGGTCGCCGAGCGCACGCGAAGCTCGCCGATGTCCTCGGCCTCTTGGCGGAACGCCGGCTCGGCCTGCACGAAAACCCGGTACAGGCGGCCGAATCGGTTGAAGTCGTTGACGTAGGCGCCGCCCATCGAGACCTGCAGCGCGGTGAACACGTCGGACACCGGGACCCCGAGCTTCTTGGCCTTCTCCCGGTCGAGGTCGACGGCGAACTGGGGCACGCTCGGGTCGAAGGCGGTGAACAGGTTGGCGAGCTCCGGGCGCTGCCGCGCCGCGGCCATGAACCGGTCGACCTCGGCGCCCAGCTCGGCTACCGACAGCGTGCCGCTGCGGTCCTGGAGCACGAAGTTGAAGCCCCCCGAGGCGCCGAAGCCAGGAATCGCAGGCGGGGTGAAGGCGAAGACGACCGCCTCGGGAATCGACGCGAACTCCCGCTGCAGGCTGGCGAGAATCGCGCCGAGACCGAGCTCCGGGCTGGTGCGCTCGTCCCAGGGCGCCAGCCGGCAGAAGAAGGACCCGAAGTTCGCGGCATAGGAGTTGGTGAGAAAGCCGAGGCCGCCGATGGTGTTGTAGCCGACCACTCCGGGCGTCCGTGCGAGGACCTCCTCGACCTGCCGGAGCACCTGGTCGGTGCGCTCGAGCGAGGCAGCGTTGGGCAGCTGGACGTTGACCATGAACACGCCCTGGTCCTCGTCCGGCACGAACCCCACGGGGATGACGGTGGCGAGCCGGCCGGACAGCAGGGTCACGACGATCAGCGCCACCACGCTCAGGAATGCTCGGCGCGCGAGCATTCCTGCCACGCGGACATAGGCCGAGGTGCCGCGGTCGAACACCCGGTTGAAGCCCCGGAAGAGCAGCCCGAGGGGCCCCCGCGGCGGGCCATGCTGAGGCTTGAGGATCATGGCCGACAGGGCGGGCGACAACGACAGGGCGTTGAAGGCCGAGATCAGCACCGAGAACGCGATGGTCAGCGCGAACTGCTGGAACATGCGCCCGGTGAGCCCGCCGAGGAAGGCCACCGGCACGAACACCGCCGACAGCACGAGGGCGATGCCGATCACCGGCCCGGATACCTCCTGCATCGCCTTGACCGTGGCGGCACGGGGATCCAGGCCTTTCTCGATGTGGTGCATCACCGCCTCGACCACGACGATGGCGTCGTCGACGACGATGCCGATCGCGAGCACGAGCCCGAACATGGTCAGCGTGTTGACCGTGAATCCGAACAACGGGAAGAAGATCAAGGCGCCGATCAGCGACACCGGCACCGTCAACAGTGGGATCAGGGTGGCCCGCCAGCTTTGCAGGAACAGGAAGACCACGATGATCACCAGGACCACCGCCTCGAGCAGGGTGTGGAAGATTTCCTCGATCGAGGCCTCGACCGCCGGCGTTGAGTCGTAGGCGATGGCGTAGTCGACCCCGGGCGGGAAGTAGCTCTTGAGCTCCTCGAGGGTCCGATAGAGACCCTCCGCGGACTGGAGCAGGTTGGCGCCGGGGAGGAGGTAGACCGCGATCACCGCAGCCGGCTGGCCGCCGAGGCGCCCGAAGGCCTGGTAGCTCTCGCTGCCGAGCTCCACCCGGGCGACGTCGCCGAGCCGCACGATCGCCCCGGAGGCCTCCTGACGGACGATGATCTGCTCGAACTCCTCGGGCGTGGTCAGCGTGCCGGGCGCCCGCACGGTGTAGGTGAACTCTTGCCCAGGAGGCGATGGCGCCGCTCCGATCTGCCCCGCCGGCGCCTGCAGGTTCTGCTCCCGGATCGCCGAAACGACGTCGCTCGGCGTCAGTCCGAGGCTCGCCAGGGTGTCAGGCTCGATCCACACCCGCATGCCGTACTCGGCGCCGCCGATGAGGTCCGCCTGGGCCACGCCCGGCACCCGCAGGAAGGCATCGCGGACGTTGAGCATGGCGTAGTTGTTCAGAAACTGGCTGTCGAAGCTGCCGTCGGGGGAGTAGATCGACACCACCATCAGGATCGACGGGTTGGTCTTCTTGACCGTCACCCCCTGCTGATTCACCGCCTGGGGCAATCGTGAGGTTGCCTGGGACACCCGGTTCTGCACCAGCACGTTGGCGGTGTCCAGGTCGGTGCCGACGTCGAACGTCACCGACAGCAGCATGCGCCCGTCGGAGGTGTTGATCGACTTCATGTAGAGCATGTTGTCGACGCCGTTGACCTGCTGCTCGATGGGCGTGGCGACCGACTGCTCCACCACCTCCGCCGAGGCGCCGGGATAGCTCGCGGTCACCTGCACCACCGGCGGCGCGAGTTGGGGGTACTGCTCGATCGGCAGCCCGTTCAGGACGGCGAGGCCAGCGATCACGATGAGGATCGAGATGACAATGGCGACGATG
The DNA here is from genome assembly GCA_964553295.1 of uncultured Thermoanaerobaculia bacterium. Taxonomy (GTDB): domain Bacteria; phylum Acidobacteriota; class Thermoanaerobaculia; order Thermoanaerobaculales; family Sulfomarinibacteraceae; genus CAZKKP01. The sequence continues at coordinate 3,520 of CAZKKP010000468.1, forward strand.
GGACGGCGGATGAAGAAGGAGGCCATGCAGTCAGCTCGCAACGGTGCTCGCGACCGCCTCAGCGGCGGTCCCGTCCAGGA
>CAZKKP010000469.1:0-3566 GCA_964553295.1 uncultured Thermoanaerobaculia bacterium
CCCGCCGCGACGCCGAGGTTGGCGCTGGCCGACGTCACCGGCGACGGCCGCCACGAGCTGGTGGTCGCGACCGCCGACGGCTGGCGGCTGCTCGACCCCTCGGACGGCCGCGAGCTCGAACGGCTGGCGGGCGGCGGCGACGAGGCCTGGATCCTGGCGCCTCTCGACCCGGCGCGGGGTCCGTCGCTGGTCGCCTGGGCCCCCGGCGCGGCGCCGCTCCTGTTCGCCCCCGGGCCCGGCCGCTGGCCGTTCCTGGCGGTCAGCCTGAGCGGACGCGAGGACGCCGCCGACCAGCTGCGCTCCAACGCCTCCGGCATCGGCGCCCGGGCCGCCTTCCGGGTCGGCGGCCGCTGGACCGTCGAGTGGACGCTGCGCGCGGACTCGGGTCCCGGCCAGTCGCTGCATCCGCTCACCGTCGGCCTCCGGGACGCGCCGCGGGTCGACTTCGTGGCGGTCGACTGGTCCGACGGCGTCTACCAGACCGAACTCGAGCTCGCCGCCGGCCAGCGCCACACCATCGCCGAGACCCAGCGCCAGCTCTCGAGCTGCCCGGTGCTCTTCGCCTTCGACGGCGAGAGCATGGTCTTCGTCTCGGACGTGCTCGGGGTCGGCGGTCTCGGCTACGCCGTGGCCCCGGGAGAGGTGGCGCCGCCGAGGCCCTGGGAGCGCTTCCTCCTCCCCGAGGGGCTGCCGGCGCCGCGCGACGGCCGGCTCGAGCTGATCCTGTCCGAGCCGATGGAGGAGGCGGTGTACCTCGACGCCGTGCGGCTGGTCGCCTGGGAGCTGCCGCCCGGCTGGTCGATGGTGCTCGACGAGCGCATGGCGACCGGCACGCCCGAGCCCACCGGCGCGCCGCTGTTCTACCGCCGCGAGGCGCTCCCGGTGGCCGCCCGCAACGAGCGCGGCGAGGACGTGACCCGGGCGGTGCTATCGGCCGACCTGGTGGCGGCGCCCCCCGGCGCGCCGGACCCCCGCTTCATCGGCCGCCTGGCCGGCGAGCACGTCCTCGAGCTCGAGCTTGGCGAGACCCTCGAGACCCTCGGCAGCGACCTTGCCCTGGTGGTCGACGGCTGGGTGGAGTACCCCTACTCGCAGACCACCATTGCCGCCTGGCAGGCGGGCGCCGACTACCGGCCGCCGACCCTCGAGGCCCGGGGCGGCGACGGCCGCTGGTTGCCAGTGCTCGAGAGCTTCGGCTACCCGGCCGGCATGCCGCGCCGGATGGCGGTGCCGCTGCCGCCCCTTCCCCCGGGGACGACCGCCCTGCGACTGGTCACCAACCAGGAGGTCTACTGGGACCGCGTCGCCGTGGTCGCCGTCGAGCCGTGCCCCGAGGCGCGCCGATCCGAGCTCGAGCTCGGTCTCGCCGAGCTCCTGGAGGCCGGCTTCCCGGCGCGGACCAGTGGGCCGCAACGGCAGCCCTCTTACGACCACACCCGGCGGGCGCCCTTCGCCGACATGCGCGTCCAGCCCGGCTGGTACACCCGCTTCGGCGACGTGCGCGCGCTGGTCGAGAAGCTCGACGACGCCCTGGCGGTCTTCGCCGCCGGCGAGGAGCTCCGGCTCGGCTTCGCCGCGCCGCCACCACCCCCCGAGGGCTGGAGAAGGCGGCTGGTTCTCGAGTTCGAGGGCTGGTGCAAGGACATGGACCTGCACACCACCGACGGCGCCACCCTCGGCCCGCTGCCCGCCGCCGGCCGCGGCGGCGAAGCCCGGCAGCGGCTGCACGCCGAGCTCAACACCCGCTGGGCCTCGGGCGCGCGCTGATCAGGCGCCGGACGTGGACGGGTCCACCTCCCTCGACGTCGGGCGCCGACTGCGGCTGCTCGCCCCAGGCGCGCCGGCCACGAACGACGGTCGGCTCGCGGTCGTGGTGCCGCGGGGCGCCTTCGGCTCGGGCGAGCACGAGACCACGGCGGCCTGCCTCGAGCTGCTCGAGGAGCTGCCCGGCGTCGCCGGCGCCCGGGTGCTCGACCTGGGCAGCGGCACCGGCGTGCTCGGCATCGCCGCGGTTGTGCTCGGCGCCGCCTCGGCCCTGCTTGTGGACCCCGATCCGCGAGCCGTGGCGACGGCGGCCGAGGCCATCCGACTCAACCACGTGGAGCACCGCGCCCAGGGTCTCGAGGGCACCCTCGCGGACGTCCACGACGGCCCTTTCGACCTCGTCCTGGCGAACGTCTACGCCGACGTCCTGATCTCGGACGCGGCGCCGCTGGTTGCCGCCACCGCAGCCGGGGCGACCATGGTGCTCTCGGGCCTGGCCTGGGAGCAGGTACACGACGTGCGTCGCCCCTACGAACTCCTCGGCTGCCGGGTCGTCGCCGAACGCTGGGGCAAGGAGTGGGTGACCCTCCACCTGGCGGCCCCCAACCACCACCACCGCCGCTGACCCCACGCACTGCTCGTCGCGGGCAACCGGTCTCCGGGGGCGTATACTGCCGACAACCGAGGTCGCAGTCCCATGAAGATGGTGAGAAGACTTCTCCCGTTCCTCGAGTGGGCGCCCGAGCTCAAGAACCCGGCGACCCTCCGGGCCGACCTGGTGGCCGGCGTAACCGTCGCCCTGGTGCTGGTGCCGCAGTCGATGGCCTACGCCCAGCTTGCCGGGCTGCCTGCCTACTACGGCCTGTACGCGGCCTTCCTTCCGCCCATGATCGCCAACCTGTTCGGCTCGAGCCGCCAGCTCGCTACCGGGCCGGTGGCGGTGGTGTCGTTGATGACCGCGACCGCGCTCGAGCCGCTGGCCACCGCCGGCAGCGCCCCTTTCATCGCCTACGCAGTGCTGCTCGCGCTGATGGTCGGCGCCTTCCAGCTGCTGCTCGGGGTGCTCCGGCTCGGCCTGGTGGTGAACTTCCTCTCCCACCCGGTGGTCAACGGCTTCACCAACGCCGCCGCCTTGATCATCGCCACCTCGCAGCTCGACAAGGTCTTCGGGGTCTCGGTCGAGAAGGCGCCCCATCACTACGAGACCGTGCTCCGCATCCTCCAGGAGGCGCTCCGGTGGAGCCATCTGCCCACCCTCGCGATGGCGGTGGCAGCCTTCGCGATCATGGTCGGGCTGCGCCGTGTCAACCCGCGGCTGCCGAATGTGCTGGTCGCGGTGGCCGTGACCACGGTGCTGTCATGGGCTCTCGGCTTCGAGCACAGCGAGACCATCCCACTCACCTGGGTCGCCGTGCCCGGGCTGGCCGAGGAGATCGGGCGGTTCAACGCCGCGGTCGAAGAGCAACGCCGGCTCGAGGAGCTGCGCTCGGAAGGCAACCGGAAGCTGGCGACGGTCTCCGAGAGCACGACCACGTTCTGCCAGCGCTGCCACCCGAACCGGGAGCCCTCTGCGCTCCTGGGCGACCGCGGCGAGGAGGCGGCCGTGATGTCGGGCCACGCCCTGACCCTGCACCAGATGGCCGGCCTGCTCGACCAGCACCTGGTCGACGTCAGGGCCCGCGTTGCCGCCAGCCGGAGCGCGCTGCGCGCCATGTCCTTCGTCCGGCTCGACCAGGCGGACGGCTCACCGAGCTTCGCCCCAGGCGGCGCACCCTCCGGCGGCGACGGCCGCCACTGGCGGC
>CAZKKP010000470.1:0-3560 GCA_964553295.1 uncultured Thermoanaerobaculia bacterium
CTGTTGCTTCGACATCAGACCGGCCACCGCCATCGCCAGCATCGGCAGCATCTTCCTGAGCAGCGACGGGTCGAGCCCCGACTTCGAGGCGGCAATCTGGGCCACTGTCCGGCTGACGTCCTTCGAGCCGAAGACCTGCCCGAGCACGGAGTTGCCGCGGCTGACGTCGGTCGGCTGCTCGCCCAGCAGGTTGTCGAGCAGGCCGCTGCCGCCGAGCTGGCCGAGGAGACCGCCGAGGCCCTCGAGACCGGCGGGCTGTGCCTTCGCCTGCTTCTTGAATCCGCCAAGGAGGGCCGGCAGCAGCGCCTCGGCGCCCCGTGCCACGTCGCTCTCGCTGGCGCCGAGCTCGCCCGCCATCGACTTCAGGCCGCCCATCTGCGCGAGGATGTCGGTGATCTGCATCGTTCACTCCCTTTCTCGTTCAACAACGGTTCCGGGCTGCGAGATCTGACGGTGTTCGACCGGTCTCGCCAAGATTCTGGAGACTCCAAGCCAGAGGGTCGTCGATCTACTCTGCGTTCCTCGGTGTCCTCTGCGCTTCGGCTCCCGGCCTCGCGGCTCGCGCCGCCGAGGCCCTCTTGGTGTACTGCCGCCGTGCTGCTTGAGGGCCCCGGCTCTCATGCTCAACAGCGGCGCCGGTGGCGGGCACGCCTTCGCCGAACCTCTCGGCCGCGCGCTCGAGGTCGGCGCTCGGCCGCGCGCCCCCGCCCCCTGTCCCCTGCTCCATTCCCTACTCCGCCGCTTCCGCGGCGATCAGCTGCATGGCGCGCTCGACGGGGATGTGGACGGCGCCGGCGGCCTGGTCGACGTAGCCGTAGCTGTTCAGCTGCTCGAGCTGCTGGGCGCGAAGCGAGCGCAGCTCCTCGGAGGACTGGCGGTAGACCTTGGTCTGGAGCTCGTCGCGCTGCATCTTGAAGAACAGCGCCTGCAGGCCGACGATGACGACGAAGAGCAGGATCGCCGAGATGATGCCGACGACGGCCGAGTTCTGGACGTTGGGGTCGTCGTAACGCATGGCGCGCTCCGATCACGCGTTCTCGAAGGCGAGGGACTCGGCGAGCCGCGGGTCGCCCTCGGGCAGCAGCGGATGGCGGCGCAGCCAGAAGGCGACGCCGGCGAGGAAGAGGCCGCCGAGGCCGAGGAAGCACAGGACGTCGACCGGGCCGAGCACCGGGCCGTCCGGGCTGAACTCGGGGATGGCCAGCCAGTAGAGGTCCATCCAGTGCATGGCGACCATCCAGATCCCGAACAGGGCGAGCAGGGCCGGCCGGCGCTTGACGAAGCGCGAGATCAGCACCAGGAAGGGCAGCAGGAAGTGGCCGAAGAGCAGGCCGAGACCGATCCACTGCCAGCCGTTGGACTGCCTCTTCAGGAACCACAGGGTCTCCTCGGGCAGGTTGGCGTACCAGATCAGCATGTACTGGGAGAAGGCGATGTAGGCCCAGAACACGGTGAAGGCGAAGAGCAGCTTGCCGAAGTCGTGGTAGTGTTCGACGTTGACCGCGCCGTTAAGGCGCCCGGCCCGCTGCAGGCCGACCAGCAGCATCGGCATCACGGCGCAGAAGACGACCACCGAGCCGGCGAAGTAGTAGACCCCGAAGATGGTCGAGAACCAGTGCGGGTCGAGCGACATCAGCAGGTCGAAGGCGGCGAAGTTCAGCGACAGGGCGAAGAGCACCATGCCCGGCGCCGCCAGCACCTCCATGCGCCGGGTGAGCTTCGGGTCGCGGCTGCGGTCCTGGGCGGTCGAGGTCCGCCAGAAGAAGAGCGCGAGCGCGATCCAGACGGCGAAGTAGACGAGGATCCGCACCGTGAAGAAGGTCGGGTTGAGGAACGCCGCCTTGTTGGCGAGGATCGGGTCGGCGGCCACCTCCTCGGCGTGGCTCCAGTGGTACAGGTGGTGCATGCCGAGCACCACCGGCACGGCGAGTACGGCCATCAGCACGACGTTGGCCGCCACCGCCTCGGCGACCCGCCGGACCACGACGCTCCAGCCGGCCCGGGTGCAGTGCTGCAGCAGCACGAAGAACAGGCCGCCAAGGGCCAGGCTGAGCCAGAAGGCGAAGCTGACGAGGTAGGTCTCGAGCAGCCGCTCGCCGCCGAAGAGGAAGGCGGCGCCGAGGCCGACCGCCGCCAGCGCGAGGCCGCCGGCGATCATCCTCGGCGCGAGGCCCTCGAGGCGGCGGGAGATGGTGTCGAGGTCGAGGTGCTTCATCTCATCCTCGCTATCGCAGAGCCGCCAGGAGCTCGGCGGGCACGTCGTCGACGGTCGCATTCTGGCTGCGCTGCAGCGCCCGCAGGTAGGCGACGACCGCCCAGCGATCGGCCACCGGCATCTGCGACCCGTAGGACGGCATGTTGCGGATGCCGTTGCTGATGGTGTTGAAGAGATGGCCGTCCGGCCGGGACCTGATGAGCTCGGTGTGGAACGAGGTCGGCGGCGTCCAGGTGCCCTCCTGGAGCGCATCGGCGCGCCGCGAGATCATGCCGTCGCCGGCGCCGGTCAACCCGTGGCAGGGGGCGCAGAAGATGTCGTAGCGCTCGCGGCCGCGCTCGAGCAGCGCCATCGTCACCGGCAGCGGCAGGGTCTCGACCCAGTCGTCGCCCAAGAGGCCGCGGACCAGGGCGTCGTCGGTCGCCGCCATGCCGCGGGCCACGGTGCCGGCGACCGGCGGCCGCATCGCCCGGCGGTCGGCGAACACCATGTTGCGCGACTGGGGCTTGAGCTTGTCCTGGTTGTCCATGTCCTGGATGAGGTGGATTCGCGGACTGGTGGTGGTGGTCACCCGCGCCCGGGCGATGAGCACCAACGGGACCCAGGACAGGACCACCAGGACCAGGAGGGTGTAGACCAGCCAGCGGGGAACGCCGTGACCGCTCACGCCCGCACCTCCTCGACCACGCCGCCGAGACCCTCGAGCAGCGCGAGGGTCTCCTCCTCGTCGAACCTGGGATCCCGCGCCTCGACGCTGATGAAGAAGCGGTCGTCGGTCGCCCGCTTGAAGCTGGGCGAGGTGAACAGCGGGTGGAAGAGCTGCGGCAGACCGTTGCAGGCGAGCATCCCCACGAGTGCCGTGATCGCCGCGAACAGGATGGTCATCTCGAAGGCGACCGGGATCGCGGCCGGCAGGCCGAACATCGGCTTGCCGCTGATCATGAAGGGGTAGTCCACAGCGTTGGTCCAGAATTGCAGCAGCAGGCCCAGGGTGGTCCCGGTCAGCCCGGCGCCGAACACCAGGTATGGCAGCTTGGTCGGCCTGATGCCCATGGCGCCGTCGAGGCCGTGGACGACGAAGGGAACGTGGCAGTCCCAGTGAGTGAAGCCCGCATCCCGCAGCCGGCGGGCGCCGGCGAGCAGGTCGTCGACGTCCGCGAACTCCGCCAGGTAGCCGTACAGGGCGCCGTCCGGCGACGTTGTCTCGCTCATCGCTGGGCCTCCGGGCTGTCCGCGCGGTCGTGGTAGATGTCGACCTCGCCGTGGTAGTCGCCGTGGCCGAGGTGGCCGTGGCGGTCGAGGTGGGCCGCCGGCATGACGCCCTTGACCTCGGCCATGCCGACCA
>CAZKKP010000471.1:0-3542 GCA_964553295.1 uncultured Thermoanaerobaculia bacterium
GAAGCGCCTCGCGGGGTTGAAGCTGAGCAGCTCGGCGATCCGGTTGGCGCTCAGGCCGCGCTTGCGGCCCTCGGAGTACAGCCCGGACAGGAGGTACTCGGTGCCGCCGAAGCCCGACTTGCCGCCCCAGACGTTGTCTCGGTCGGCAGGGTCGAACTTGAGCTCGGAGGGGCAGCAGGCGTGGTCGGTCACCACCCAGTCGATCTTCCCCTCGATCAGCGACTGCCACAGGAACTCGCGATCCTCGGCCGGGCGGATCGGCGGGTTGACCTTGGCTCGGGTGTCGGCGCGATCGAGGTCGAGCAGCAGGTGGCCGACGGTCGCCTCGCGGCCGATGTTCACGTCCGGAAAGACCTGCTGCATCTTGAGGACCGTCTCCACCGCCTCGCGGGAGGTCAGGTGCAGGATGTTGATGTTCGGACAGCCCGCCGCGTGGGCCAGGTAGGCGGCAATGACGATCGACAGACCCTCGGAGTGCGGCGGCCGCGCCAGGTGGTAGGCCATCATGTCGTTGAGTCCGCGCTCGACCTGGATGATCCGGGTCCACGCGTTCATCAGGTCGGGGTTCTCGCAGTGCAGGCTGACGCTGATCAGGTCCCGCGCCTCCGGGAAGCGGTCCACCACCTCCCGCGCGCCGCGCATGACGAACTCGAAGTGAGCCAGGTCATAGCGTTCGTCGGCCTTGGTCATGAGGAACGCGGCCTGGTTGTCCGACTTGCCGTGCAACCCGTAGCCACCGTAGAACATGAAGATCTTGAAGGTCGGCACGCCGAGCTTGTCGTAGATGTCGGGCATCTCGGCGATGTGGTCGGAGGACGCCGGCATCAGGTGGAAGCCGTAGTCGACGTGGAAGCGTCCGCTGGCCCGCTCGAGCACGTCCTTGAAGAACTCGAGGTACGGCCCCCCCTTGTTGAGGTAGTACTGGCCGGTGCGGAAGTAGGTCAGCGAGGTGGTGACCCCGCCCATCGCCGCACACCTGGACTCGCTGGGAGCGTCCTCGGCGAGGTTGCGGTAGATGCCGATGTGCATGTGGGCGTCGACGACGCCGGGGAAGGCGAGGAGCCCGCGACCGTCGATCACCTCCCTGGCCAGGGCGGCCTCGACGACCGGCGCGACGCGGGCGAACTTCCCGTCCGCAAACGCGATGTCCACCTGCTCCAGGCCGGTCCGGTTGGGCCGCGCCAGTCTCACGTTCTTGATCAGCCGGTCGTACATCGGATCCGTCACGGTTCACCTCCCGGGCGACGGCTATTTGTCCTGAGTATAGTACAATCATACAGGTCAAGCTCGAGGCCCACGGCAGACCGATGCGAACCGACGCCTGTCCGGGAGTTTCACCATGCAGCAACGAGTCACCATCGCGGCACTGATCACCCTGCTTGTCCTCGTCGTCCCTCCGTCGACCGCCGAGGACGCCTACGCCGGCGCCCACTTCAAGCGGGTCACGCTGGTCGTCGCCGACATCCAGCGGTCGCTCCAGGTCTACCGGGACGTCCTCGGCTTCACCCTCGACGGCATCTCGACCTCGTCGGCCGAGTCCTACTCCTACCCGGTCTTCAGGATCGACCCGGAGGCCACGGTCCGCTTCGCCACCCTGAGCGCCGGACCGGAGCAGGTTCGCACCCTCGCCCTGACCGAGGTCACGGGCATGAAGCTGCCGACGCCGGGTCGTCCTCTGATGACCGCGTCGGTGATCCGGGTCGACGACCTCGACGGAACCATCGAGCGCCTCGAGGACCTCGGCCTGGAGACCGTCCCCGGGACCGTCGCCGGTCGACCCGGCGAGTTCCGCTTCAAGGAGCAGGCGTTCGTCGACTTCGACGGTCATCTGATCGTCCTGTACCAGGTTCTGCCGCTCGAGGAGGACTGAGCAGCTCGGAACCTGCAGGTCCGAGAACCGCCGGGGCGGAGCATGCCAACGACCAGCCGCCACTTCTTCACCAGCTCCCTGGGCGCCGTCCACTACCTCGACGTGGGCAGCTCCGGCGGCCCTCCGGTGGTCCTGCTCCACCAGACCCCTCGCTCGGTCGACGAGTTCGCCGAGGTGATCCCCCTGCTGGCGGCCGAGCACCGCGTCATCGCCCTCGACAACCCGGGCTACGGCTGCTCGGACCGCCCCTTGAGCCGACCCACCGTCGAGGAGTACTCCGACACCGTGGTCGCGCTGCTCGACCACCTGGGCGTGCCTCTGGCCGCCCTGGTCGGGCATCACACCGGCGCCGTCCTCGCGGTGGACATCGCCGCCCGGCGCCCGACCCGGGTCAGCAGGCTGGTGCTGTCCGGTCCGCCCTACGTGGACGAGGAGATGCGCGACCTGCTCTGCCGGATCTCGGTGCAGTGGCGGGTCGCGGCGGACGGCGCTCACCTCCAGGAGAAGTGGGACAAGTTCTCGGATTGGGTGGGCAGCCCGGCCATCGTGCAGCGGGCGCTGACCGACCTGCTGCGCGCCGGTGAGACCAGCGAGCACGGCCACCTGGCCTGCGCCGACTACCGGATGGAGGACGCGCTGCCAAGAGTTCGGGCGAAGGCCCTGCTCGTCCTCGGCGACCGTGACCACTTCGCCAACCTGCCGAGAAACCGAGCCTTCGCCGAGCTTCTCCCGGACTCAACGAGCGTCGTTCTCGAGGGCGGGGTGTTCCTGCCGACCGAGTCGCCGGAGGCCTTTGCGGCGGCGGTGCTCGGCTTCCTGCGTTGAGCCCCCACCTCCACTTCGGGCCTCACGGCGTGGACCAGCTCCAGGCGGTGGCGTCGCCGCTCTCGAAGTCGTCGGCGAACAGCACCTCGGCGACTCGCCAGACGTGGATGACGGTGGCGCCGTCGGGCTCGCCGGTCTGCTCGACGACGTAGAGCAGGCTGCGCTCGCGGTCGAGGGCGGCCGCGCCGAGAACGCCGCAGTCGGGGTCGAAGACCTCGCCGGCCGGGAAGTGGTGGGCGTAGGGCTGGAGATCCCAGGGATCTCGCAGGCCGGCGGCGATCTCGGCCAGCCCGTCCGGGTCGTAGAACAGGATCCGCGGCTCGTAGGGGTCGGAGTGGTAACCCTGGTACGGGCTGCAGGCGGGCACCACCGGGCAGGTGACGCCGGGGGTGCCGTAGCAGGTGTCCCCCAGCCCCTTGAGGCCGAAGATCAGGACCCCGTGCACCTGCCCGCCGTCGACGAAGACCCCGCCGGCCCAGCGGTCGGTCGCCCGGTAGCCCTCGAAGTCGCAGGCGTCGGGATCGAAGCCCAGGTCGTTGGCGCAGTCGTAGAACCAGCGGTAGAAGAGCAGCGGCGTCGCCTCGAGGTCGGCGCCGGCAGCGGGCGGGCTGCCGTGGGCCCAGGGCGCGGAGGCGTACAGGGTCGGGCCCTGCGATCCCCCGAGGGCGCCGGACATGCGGTGGTAGCCGGAGATCAGGGAGCGACCGCCGAGGTGGGTGGCGGCGAAGGCATCCGGAGCGGTGAACAGATAGTCGCCGGTCTTGGCGTTGTGGAACGGGCTCGGCCAGCCGGGATCGGGTCGCGGCCCGATGTGCCACGCGCCGGCCGCGTCGGTCATGTCCCGGCG
>CAZKKP010000472.1:0-3510 GCA_964553295.1 uncultured Thermoanaerobaculia bacterium
TTATGTCGTCAACAGCACCTTCGGCGGCGCTCCCGGCCGGGGCAACTCGTGCTCCAACGGCGGCGCCCTGAGCGCCATCGGCGTCTCCTACACGGTGCTCAACAGCGTCTTCAGCCACAACGTGGTCACCGGTTGGGGCGCCAACCCGGCCCGGCCGGGCACCCCGGGCGGCGGCAGCGGCGGGGCCATCTACAACGACGGCAACACCTTCCACCTGACGATCTGCGGCTCTCGCTTCCACGACCAGAGCGCGCCCGAGGGGGGTGGCGCGGTCTTCTTCGTCAGCAACAACCGTACCGGCACGCTGTCGATCACCGACAGCTTCATCTGGGACTGCCCGAGCCTCGGCTTCTGGACGCACCCGTACCCCTGGCTCTTCTACCTCGGCTCGGGGCCGCCCCAGGTCACGGCCTCGACCTTTGACGTGCCGGCGCCGGATCTCTTCTGCGCTGGCTTCGAGGCCGGCGGCCACACCTCCTGGCACGCCTGGACGGGCCTGACGCCGTGACCGCCAGGCTCCCGGCGCTCGGTGGGAAGCAGGGCTCACACTCGGCGGTATCCTGGTCGGGGAGGTGAGCATGGCCAAGAGGGTGGTGGCGTCGATCTTCGTGGTGATGCTGCTGGGCGCCGCCGTGGTCGCGGCGGACCAGTCGAGGAGCTACGAGTGGCCGCTCGAGGTCACATGGGACGAGGCGGTCAAGGCGGTGCGCGACGCGGAGCTCTACCTGTCGAGCTCCAAGCGCAGCGACCACTGGTTCCTGATGCGAACCAAGAAGAAGGGTGGGGTCGAGATCCGGGTGACTCTCTCGGGCACCCATCAGGCGGCGACGGTCGAGGTGAGAGCGGCAGATCCGGTCGACGCGAAGAAGGCGGCCAAGCACGTCGACCGCTTCCTCGCGGCCCTGGACCGACGCATGGAGCAGATGGGCTGGTGACCCCGGCGCCGTGTCCCGGTCGCCGGCGCGGCATCGGGGCCGGGGTGCGCTGGGCTCAGGGGGAGGGCGGCAGCTCGCCGGGGGTGTCGGCGTCCCGCCAGGCGTCGCGCAGGCCCTCGGGGATCTCGACCAGGGCGGTGCGCGGGTGGCCGGCGAGACGCGACGGCCCGCCGCCGGTGAGCGCCTCCCGCTCGAGCAGCGACCGCGCCTGGGGCTCGTAGACGGCGAGCAGCGGCTCGGGGTGGACGCCATCGAGGCTCGGCAGCACCGCCCAGCGGCCGGGGCGACGCTGCTCGACGAGCCACGCGACCGCCGCGGCGTGGATCCGCGGCAGATCACAGGGGGCGAGCAGCCAGGAGGTTCGCGGCGCCCAGCGCATCGCGGCGAGCAGGCCCGCCGCCGGCCCGGTCAGGCCGGGCGGGTCGGGCAGCCGGACGGCAGTGTCCCAGCCGGCCGGTAGCGGTCCAGCGCCAAGCATCACCGGTCGACCGGCGAAGGGCCGGACCGCCCGGGCCGCGCGGTCGAGCATGGTCATGCCGCCGACCTCGAGCAGCTGCTTGGGCCGGCCCATGCGCTCGGAGCGCCCGCCGACCAGGATCCCGGCATGAAGCGGCCGGGCGGCATGGGCCGCGGCGAGCCGCTCCTCGACGATCGCGAGGAGGGCCTCCTGGCGGTCGTCCCCGGGCGCCAGCACCGCGCACACGCTCTCGAGGTCGCCGGGTCCGGTCTCGCCCGGCGACCCGGGCGATCCTCCCTGAGCCGGGTGCTCGAGCCACACCTTGGCCAGCGGCGTCCGCTTGTGGCCCTCGACGAGCACCAGGTCGTGGCGGGCGAGCAGCGTCAGGACCTCCGAGACGAGCTCGACGCCGCCATGGCGTCGGCACAGCACCTCGTCCGGACCGCGGAGCACGACGTCGGCGCCGACCCGGAACAGCCGGTCGGAGTCCTTGCCGGGCCGGTCGACCTGGAGGCCGTGGGCGTCGTGCTTGACCACGGCGACCGCCAGGCCCCGCGCGACGAGGCGGGGGATCACCGCCTCGAGAAGGGTCGTCTTGCCGGCGCCGCTGAAGCCGCACACCGCGAGCACCGGCTCGCCGGACAGGGACTCGATGCCGTCGCGACCAACCACGAGTCGGGATTGTCGCACGGCGGCCTGGTAGACTCCTGCCGACGGAGCCCTGGACAGGGAGCACGATAGCCCCATGACCACCAGCACCATGAAGCTGTACGAGTCGAGCGTCGCCCCGAGCCCGCGCCGGGTGCGGATCTTCATCGCCGAGAAGGGGCTCGAGATCCCCCGGGTCGAGGTCGACCTGCGCCGCGGCGAGCAGCTCGAGGCGGCGTTCATGGCGCGCAACCCGCGTTGCACCGTGCCGGTGCTCGAGCTGGCCGACGGAACCTGCCTGTGGGAGACCCTGGCCATCTGCGACTACCTCGAGGCCCTCCACCCGGCGCCGCGGCTGCTCGGCCGCGATCCCCTCGAGAGGGCACGCATCCTGCAGTGGAACGCCCTGATCGAGCAGGACGGCTTCCAGGCCGGCGCCGAGGCCCTGCGCAACGCGGTCCCGGGAATGGCCGGGCGGGCGATCAGCGGGCCGGAGAGCTTCGAGCAGATTCCCGCCCTCGCCGAGCGCGGCCGGCGCCGGGTCGAGCTGTTCATGCGCGGCCTCGACGCCCACCTGGCGGCGAGCCCCTTCGTCGTCGGCGACCTCTTCACCATGGCCGACATCACGGCCCTGGTGGTGGTCGACTTCGCCGCCAGAGTGGTGAAGGGCGCGGCCGACGGCCGGCAGCACCTCGGCCGCTGGCACGCCGAGGTCTCCGCCCGCCCCAGTGTGCGGGCGTAGCGGACCCTGTAGAATCGCGGCGGGGCGCCCATGTTCCTGCCGATCGGCGACAGCCCGAACTTCCGCTCGACACCCTGGGTCACCTATGCCCTGATCGCGGTCAACGTGCTGCTCTTCGTCGCGACCTGGCCGCTGACCCTGCGCCCGGCCGACACCCGTGACCCGGCGGTACGGGCGTACGTCCAGGCGGTGTACGCCGAGACGGGGATGGTCCTGGAGCGGGTCACGGCCTACGATGCGGTGGTCTTCCGCCACGGTTTCAAGCCGGCGGCGCCGGCTGTCGCCGACATCCTGACCTCGATGTTCCTCCACGGCGGGCTCTGGCATCTGTTCGGCAACATGCTCTTCCTGTGGATCTACGGCGACAACGTCGAGCACCGCCTGGGCCGACTGGGCTTCCTCGCGGCCTATCTCGCGACCGGGGTCGCGGCCGCGGGCGGCGACGCCCTGCTCCGGGCGGGCTCGCTGATTCCCGCAGTCGGCGCCTCGGGCGCCATCTCCGGGGTCCTCGGCTTCTACTTCGTGTGGTTCCCGAAGAACCGCGTGCGGGTCTTCGTCTTCCTGTTCCCGCTGCTGATGGACGTGATCGAGATCCCGGCCCGGATCGTGCTCGCCATCTACCTGGTGGTCGACAACCTGCTGCCCGCCTTTCTCGGCGCCGGCGGCGGCGTCGCCTACGGCGCCCACATCGGCGGCTTCATCGCCGCCCTCGCCCTGGGCTGGGGCCT
>CAZKKP010000473.1:0-3159 GCA_964553295.1 uncultured Thermoanaerobaculia bacterium
CGCTGTCCTGGTAGCAGAACGCCTTGACCCGGTAGCCGAGCTCGCCCAGGGTCGCCGCCGCGGCGCCGCCGGCCAGCCCGGTGCCGACCACGATGATCGTCCGCTTGCGCTTGTTGGCGGGGTTGACCAGCCGGGTGTCGGTCTTGAATCGCGTCCACTTGTCGGCGAGCGGACCGGACGGAATGCGTGCCTCCAGCTTCATGTCGCTCACCTCCCCGTCACAGGTGCACGATGCCGGCCAGCACCGCCAGCGGCATCGACACGTTGCCGGCGCCGATCAGCGCCGCGAACACCACCGCGGCCACTCGCCGCAGCGGGCTCAGCTGGGGATGATCCCAGCCGAACGTCTGGAAGAGGCTCCACAGGCCGTGGTAAAGGTGCACCGCCAGCAGGATGTTGGCGACGATGTACACCCCGGCGACGATCGGGTTCGAGAAGCCCACCACCACGTTGCGGTAGACGTCGCCGTAGACGAAGTCCGGGTGGGCCGACCCCACCGTCAGGTGGAGCAGGTGGTAGACGATGAACACGGCGATGATCGGCCCGCTCCAGACCATCGTCCGCGCCGCGTAGTCGACCGCCGGCGGCCGGAAAACCCTGTACTTCACCGGCCGGGCCGAGCGGTTGCGCAGCCACAGCTGGACCGCGGCGACGAGGTGCACCGCGACGCAGAACAGCAGCACCAGCCGCGCGCCCCAGAGCAACGCCGGCTTGCTCTGGAGGAAGACGGCGTAGGCGTTGAGCTGCTCCGCCCCCATGTAGATCTGCAGGTTGCCGACCATGTGGCCGACGACGAAACCGAAGAGCACCACTCCGGTCGCCGCCATCAGCACCTTCTTGCCGAGCGTCGTCCCGTACAGTCCCACGACCTTGTTCATGACGGTTCTCCAACCCCCCTCGAGGTCAACGCCTGAAGCCTCGCGCTCTCATTCCCGCGATGGGCTCGCCGGGTCGCCGGCGCCGCCTCCTGCCGACCCGCCCCGACACACGCGCGACCGGCGGCCTCGAGTCGCCGCAGGGGCACGCGGTGGTGGTGAGAAGCGAGCATATGGCGCCGGCCGGATTCTACACCCGCGTCGGGACCGATCCAGAAGTGGCGCGGTCGGCCGACGCTCAGGGGCGAGGACTCGTGACCGTACTGCCACACTCGGCGACGGTCTGTGACGCAGACATGACTGATTCGACATAAGTTCTCGCGTATGATCTCGACCCGGGAGGGCACGGACGGTGGACCGCATCGGCCTCGTCGGAACCAGCTATCGCACCACCGGCGTCGAGACGCTGGCGGCGGCTCGCTTGCCGGAGGCCTTCCCCAACGAGAGCCTGGTCGAGCTCGCCCGGCTCTCGGGATTCGGCGAGCTGGTGTACCTGGGCACCTGCAACCGAGTCGAGTTCTACTTCCGCTCCGAGACCCGACTGCACACCCCCGAGCTGCTCTTCCACCTGCGCCACAGCCTGGCCGACCTGACCGACGGCAGCTGCCAGCTTCCCGATGACGACCTCCTCTACGTGCACTTCGGCCGCGCCGCCGTCCGCCACCTCTTCCGAGTCACCTCGGCGCTGGACTCGATGATGGTCGGCGAGGCACAGATCGGCGGCCAGGCCAAGGAGGCCCACGAGCGCGCTCACGAGGCCGGCCTGCTCAGCGGCATCCTCGACCAGACCTTCCACGAGTCGTTCCATCTCGCCAAGCGGATTCGCACCGAGACCGAGCTCGCCCGGCGGCCGGTGTCGCTGGTCACCCTGGTCGAGCGCAAGCTGCACGAGCACCTCGCCGCCACCTCCACGCCGGTGCTCATCCTGGGCGCCGGCGAGATGGCGAAGCAGGCCCTGCGCCTGATCCGCAGCGGCGACCCCTCGCGCCGGATCGTGGTCGCCAACCGGGACCTCGAGCGCGCCCAGTCCCTGGTCGCCTCGGTCGCCGAGGCCGGCGCCCTGCCCCTGGAGTCGGTGCTCAACGACCCGCCCGGAGTCGGCCTGGTCGTCGCCGCGACGTCGTCGCCGAAGCCGCTGCTCGAGCGGCGGCACATCGGCGCCATCCGCCGGCAGCTGCCCGACGACGAGGAGCTGCTGCTGGTCGACCTCGCGATGCCGCCGAACATCGCCCCCGAGGCCGAGTCCATGGCTCGGGTGACGGTGCACGGCATCGAGGCCATGCGCGAGGAGGCCGAGCTCAACCGGCAGCGCCGGATGGCCGAGATGGACCGCTGCGAGAACCTCGTGGAGCACCAGCTCACCATCCTGAGGCGGCGGGTCATCGACCGTGAGCTGTCGCCGGCTGCCAAGAGCCTGCACCGCACCTTCAACGATATGGCGACCCGGGTCGTCGAGTACAGCATGAGCCACGACCTGTCCCACCTCCAGGAGTCCGACCGCAAGGCGGTCGAGCGGATGACCTCGGCCCTCGTCAAGAGGCTGGTGCAGGTGCCCCTGCGCGGGCTCAAGGGCGCCGCCTGGCACCACTCGTCGGCGGTGATCGACGGCTTCGTCCGCGGCCTCGAGAACGACGCGACGCCGACCGACCTCGGTGGGTCGGCATGACCGCCCCGAGAGCGTTGCGCATCGGCACCCGGGGCTCCGATCTCGCCCTGTGGCAGGCGCGCCGCGTGGCGGACCTGGTCGCCGAGCGCCTCGGCCGCGCCTCGGAGATCGTCGTGGTCAAGACCTCCGGCGACCAGATCCAGCACGTCGCCTTTCACAAGATGGAGGGCAAGGGGTTCTTCACCAAGGAGCTCCAGGAGGCACTGTCGGCCCGCCACGTCGACCTCGTCGTGCACTCGCTGAAGGACCTCCCCACCGAGGCGCCCGAGGGCCTGGCCGTGGTCGCGATCCCGGAGCGTGATCGCACCGCCGACCTGCTGCTCGCCCGGGCCGGGCTGCTGGCGGCCTCGACCGCCGACCGCCTCGAGCTGCCCGACGGCACGGTGGTCGGCACCTCGTCGCTGCGCCGCGCGGCGCAGCTGCTCGCCACCGCAAAGAAAGTCGCAGCGGAGGTCGGTCGCACCGACGAGGTGCGTGTCTGGCTGTGGCGACAGGCCGAGCTGACCACTCCCCTCGAGTCCTCGCCACGTGCCGTCCGCGTGGCGGAGGACCCGTTTCTCGACGAGCAGGACTGCTCCGCGAGCCACCCCGACGCCGATCACGCGCGCCGCGTCGTCG
>CAZKKP010000473.1:3169-3508 GCA_964553295.1 uncultured Thermoanaerobaculia bacterium
GCTCGCCACCGCCCCCGAGGTGCGGGTTCTCGCCCTGCGCGGCAACGTGCCGACCCGGGTCCGCAAGCTGCGGGACGGCGGCTACGACGCGATCCTGCTGGCCGCCGCCGGGGTCGGCCGTCTCGGTCTCGACCTCGGGGGGCTCGACTGTCTCGAGCTCGACCCGTCCGTGATGCTGCCCGCCCCGGGCCAGGGCGCCCTGGCCATCGAGGCCCGTGCCGGCGGCGGCACCGCCGCCGAGCTGACTCGGCTCCACGACCCGGCGATCGCCCGCTCGGTCGAGGCCGAGCGCCGCCTGCTGACCCTGCTCGGCGGCGGCTGCCACCTGCCCCTCGGCTG
>CAZKKP010000474.1:0-3143 GCA_964553295.1 uncultured Thermoanaerobaculia bacterium
TGATGGAGCGGGTGCGCAGCGTCCGCGCCGACATCAGCCCGCACGACTCCGCCCGTCGCTTCCGCGACGAGTACGGCGTCGACGTCTTCCTCGGCAGCGGCCGGTTCTCCGGGCCTGACGCCCTCGAGGTCGGCGGCGCGACGCTCGGCTTCGAGCGGGCGGTGATCGCCACCGGCGCCCGGGCCGCGGTGCCGCCGATTCCGGGCCTGGCCGAGGCCGGTTTCCTGACCAACGAGAACGTGTTCAACCTGACCGAGCTGCCGCGGCGGCTGGCGGTGCTCGGCGGCGGTCCGATCGGCTGCGAGCTGGCGCAGTCCTTCGCCCGTCTCGGCGCCGAGGTGACGATCATCGAGTATGGCGCCCAGTTCCTGCCCCGCGAGGATGCGGACGCCGTCGCCGTGCTCCTGGACGCCTTCCGGCACGACCGGGTCGAGGTCCGTCTGGCCACGACGCTGCAGCGGGTCGAGAGCCGCGGCGGCGCGAAGCTCCTCCAGCTCGAGTCGGGCGGTCGCGCCACCACCCTCGAGGTGGACCAGATCCTGGTCGGCGTCGGCCGAACGCCGAACCTCGACGGGCTCGGTCTCGAGGCTGCCGGGGTGAAGGCCATCGCCACCGGCGTGGTGGTCGACGACCACCTGCAGACCTCGAACCCCCGCATCTACGCCGCCGGCGACGTCTGCTCGTCCTACAAGTTCACCCACGCCGCGGACTTCATGGCGCGGGCGGTGATCCAGAACGCCTTCTTCGGTCTTGCCGGCAAGAAGCGGGTCAGCTCGCTCAGAATTCCATGGTCCACCTACACCGACCCCGAGATCGCCCACGTCGGGCTGTACGAGCGCGACGCCGAGGAGCAGGGGATCGAGGTGACCGCCTTCACGGTGCCGATGTCGACCGTCGACCGAGCCATCGCCGAGGGCGAGGTGCAGGGCTTCGTGAAGATCCTGGTCCGCGCGGGCTCGGACACCATCGTCGGCGCCACCATCGTCGGGCGGCACGCCGGCGACCTGATCTCCGAGGTCACCACCGCCATGGCCGGCGGCCTCGGCCTCGGCAAGCTGGCCGCGGTGATCCACCCCTACCCGACCCAGGCCGAGGCGATCCGCCGCGCCGGCGACCTCTACAACCGCACGCGGCTCACCGAGGGCCGACAGAAGCTCCTCAACCGCTACTTCTCCTGGCGCCGCTGACCTCCAGAAAGGACGTTCCTGCCATGCAGTCTCGCGTCTCAGGGTCTCTGACCCTTGCCATCGCTGTCGTCGCGCTGGCGGCGGTGCTCGCTCCGCCCCCGGCGAGCGCCGCCCCGCGCGCCGACGCCCTTCCACCGGAACACACCACCGAGGATGACGCCTCGGCCCTGAAACCGGGCGGCGAGCGCCGCCCCCGACCACCATGGAGGACCCCATGACCACGTTCCCGATCCACACCGAGTCGAGCGCGCCCGCGGGCGCGAAGGACAGCCTGGCCGCGATCCGCGGGTCGCTCGGCTTCGTCCCCAACCTGATGGGCGTGCTGGCGGAAGCCCCCGAAGCCCTCGGCGCCTACCTGTCGCTGTCGTCGCTCTTCGAGGCCAGCTCCCTCGGCCCCGTCGAGCGCCAGGTGGTGCTGCTCGCCACCAGCTTCGTCAACGGCTGCGACTACTGCATGGCCGCCCACAGCGGCCTGGCGAGGATGCAGGGCGTGCCGGAGGACGTCGTCGCCTCGCTGCGCGACGGCCGCCCGATCGCCGACCCCCGCCTCGAAGCGTTGCGCGCCTTCACCGCCGCCGTCACCGAGCGCCGGGCGGTCCTCTCCGAGGCCGAGGTCGAGGCCTTCCTCGCCGCCGGCTACACCCGCCGCCAGCTCCTCGAGGTGCTCCTGGGCGTGACCCAGAAGACCCTGTCGAACTACGTCAACCACCTCGCCCGCACCCCCCTCGACACCGCCTTCAAGCCCATGCAGTGGACCCCACCGACCTCCAAGCCGTGAGCCCCCGCCCGTGACGCACCCCGAGTGAGCCGAGTGGGCGACCGGCGGCCCCCGCCGCCGGTCGCCGACGCGGTCCCTGCCGAGACGTGCGATTTCGACTCCTCCGGTCACTCTCCTCAATAAAGAATGGTTGAAGAATTCCTCATCGTCACCCATCATTGATGACGGAGGCGATGATGGCTTTGAACATCAAGAACGACGAGGTTGAGCGGCTGATCGAGGAGGTCGTGCGGCTGTCTGGTGGAACCAAGACCGCTGCGGTCAAACGCGCGCTTGCCGAGCGGCGGGAACGGCTCGTGCTACGCGTGGCGAATACCGATCGCGGCACGCGGCTCCGCCGGTTCCTCGAGCGCGAGGCCTGGCCACGAATCCCCACGAGTGAGCTGGGCAGGCGGATGACGCGCGAGGAAGAGGAGGCGATTCTCGGTTACGGGGGCGACGGCGTATGATCATCGACACATCGGCGATCGTGGCGCTGCTGGTCAAGGAGCCAGGATTCGAGGGACTTCTCGAAAAGCTGGCGAATGATCCAAATCCTGCTGTCAATGCAACCACCCTGACCGAGGCAGGCATCGTGCTGTCGGCGAGAATCGGCGACGACGCCAGAGGAATGCTGGCCAGGTTCGTCCAGGAAGGAGGGATCGAGATTCTCCCGTTCGGCGATGCACATTACAGTGCGGCTGTTGATGCCTGGTTGCGCTATGGCAAGGGGCGGTACGCCGCGTCCCTGAACTTCGGCGACTGTCTCACCTATGCGGCGGCTGCCCTGTCCGGGGAACGACTCCTGTGCGTGGGGAGCGACTTCGCACGGACCGACCTGGAGCTGGCCTGAGCCGCTCCAGCCCTGCCGAGGAAGTCGACGGCGCCCGCGTCCTCAAGATGGCCCTCACGATCCTGGTCCCGTACGGTGTGTCCACCCCTTCGAGCGTCGGGGCGATCCTCGATCGCGGCCGGCAGAGCGGCGGCCCGGACGCGACGGCACGGCCTTGTAGGATGACCAGGGGCCGGACGCCGGAGGCCTCCCGGCCCGACGCGAGCGCGGCCCCGTGAAGAAAGGAGCGACACGATGACCACTCAGCTCGGCAGGCCACGGTTCGGATCGAGTCTCGCCGCGGCGGCCGCGATCGCGGTGCTGGCGACGGCCCTTCCGGCGACCGCCCAGCGCCCCGATCCGAAGG
>CAZKKP010000474.1:3153-3500 GCA_964553295.1 uncultured Thermoanaerobaculia bacterium
GAGATCGACGGCGACCCCATGTACACGGTGCTCGAGCCCGACGCGATTCCGGCGATCCGCGAGCCGACCTTCGTCACCGGACCCGCGGCCGACGCGCAGATGCAGCCACACGAGCCGGTGATCGGCGTCGTCGTCGACGGCGAGGTGCACGCCTACTCGACCTGGCACCTGGACGCCCACGAGATCGTCAACGACCTCATCGCGGGCACGGCGATCGCTGCCACCTGGTGACCCCTCTGCCACACGGGCGTGGTCTACGCCCGCACCGCCGGCAGCCGCACCTTCACCTTCATCGTGTCCGGCAAGCTGTGGCGCAACAGCCTGATCATGCAGGATGTCGAGACCGG
>CAZKKP010000475.1:0-3492 GCA_964553295.1 uncultured Thermoanaerobaculia bacterium
GTGGCGGTGGTCGACCTGGTGGTCCGTGACGACGCCGTTGGCGAAGGTGACCAGGTCCTGGACGCCGCTCGGGTGATAGGTGACGTTGCTGACGTACTCGACCGGTGAGCCTTCCTCTCCGGTGACGCTGGTCAGCCAGTTGCGGTCATCCCAGCCGTAGCTCACCACCCTGCCCGAGGGGTACTCGAGGGACGCCAGGCGGCCCATGGCGTCGTAGTCGTAGCCGGTGACCAGGCCCGACGGGCCGCCGGCGATGCTGCGGGTCACGGTCTCGAGTCGACCCTCGGCGTCGTACTCGAAGGTGGCGCTGGCGGACAGGTTGAGGAGGCTGGTGCGACGCCCGGCGCCGTCGTGGCCGAGGGTCACGGCGCCGGCGTCCCCGGGGTAGACGATCTCCGCCAACCGCCCGGCCCGGTCGTAGGTCGACGTGGTCACCTCGCTCCCCTCCCGGGTCCGCCGGGTGACCAGGCCGAGGCAGCTGTACTCGTAGCTGGTTGTGCCAGACTCCGGGTGGGTCTCGCGCTCGAGCTGCCCGTTGTCGCAGCCGCTCGAGCCGGAGACGTACTCGAAGCTGCGGTCGCCCTGGGCCAGCGGTGCGGTCACCGCGGCGAGGTTGCCGAAGACCGGGTCGTAGCCGTAGCTGGTGGTCTCGCCTTCGGCGTCGAGGAGGCTCGCCAGCCGGCGGTCTGAAGGGTCGCCGAAGGCAGCGAAGGTGTAGCGCGTTTCACGCTCGTTCTCGTCGGTGACGGTGACGACGCTGCCCTGGTATTCGTAGGTCGCCTGGCTTGTGGGCAGACCCGGGTGGACGACCGCGATCGGCCGCCCCAGGGGGTCGTAGAGGAAGATGTCGCCGGCCAGGGCGCCGTACCGGGTCGTCGCCTCCCGCCGTCGCCCGAGGGCGTCGTTGGTGAGCTGCAGCCAGTGCAGGGTCTGGTAGTTGTAGACGTCCTTCGGATTGCCGAAGCGGTCGAAGCGGTACCGGACCTCCTGGCCGCCGCGGCTGACCAGAATCTGCGTCCAGTCCCAGTAGTACTCGAAGGTGGTCGGCGCCGACAGGGGCGGCGTGATCGTGGTGACGCGGTTGTAGGTGTCGTAGAGGTACTCCGTGCGGTAGGCAGCGTCGCAGCCGCGGCCGTCGGTCTCCCAGGTCACCGTGCCGAGGGGACCGTAGTCCCGGCAGACGTGGATGTCCACGCCGGTTCCGGCGCCGACCACGGTGTCCTTCGGGCGGCCATGTTGGTAGTTGCTGAACGTCGTCACGCGGTCAAACGGGGCGGCGAGCTCGGTCTGGACGGAGAGGTTTCCGGCGGCGTCGTACTCCAGCTCGACCTCGCGAGCGCCGCTGACCGGACCGGTCGCGACGCAGGCGCTGACGTCGTCGACGGCCGGGTTGGTGAACCGGCGCACGACGCGGCCCAGAGCGTCGTACTGCAGGCACTGCAGTCCGCCGGGGTCGGCGTCGCGGCCCTGGAGGAAGCCCGCCAGGAGGTTGTTGGCCGGGCCCTGCCAGTAGGTGAGGGTGGTGGTCCTCTGGAGGCCGTCGCTGCTCGACTCGGTGACGAGGCCGGGGTTGCCGTAGTCGTCGAAGGCGGAGGTGACGGTGGTGTAGCTGGCGGGGTCCGGCGGCGGGTCGGGCGGGGGGTCGGGAATGCTGTCGTGGCGCTCGACCACCCGGGTGACGCTCGTGGGCTTGGCATATCGCTGGGGCGTGTGCTGCCGGAAGCCGCCACATGCCACCCACGGGCTGGTGTTGCGCACGAACGAGGAGTAGGTCGCGCCCTGCTGCCACACCGTGTCGGTGGTGGTCGTCTGGAGGTCCTCGCCGTCGTCGTCCTTGACCACCACGGTGCTGCGCCTCTGCCGGCCGACCCGCCACATGTCGGCGTCGTACAGCACGTAGGGGCCCCAGCCGTGGAACACGTGCTCCTCGGTGCGCAGCACCGCGGCGGTCTGGCTGTCCGTGGTCACCACCGTGGTGGCGGCGTCCTCCTGGCCGCCGTTGACGTAGCTGTAGGCCGTGGTGGTCTCGTCCTCGAAGGGGCCGTTCTCGTCGCCGATGGTGTACGAGGTCTGCCGGCTCTGGAGGGTCAGGAACTGGGGCGCCGAGGCGCAGGCCTCGGCGCCGGTGTCGATCACCTCGGGCCCCCAGGTGTACCCGATCCTCGCGACCCGGGGCGTGGTGATGGTGGCGAGCAGCCAGGGGCCGGCCGTCACCGGGGCGTCGGCCGGGTTGTAGGCGAAGAGCCAGGGGTTGCCTTCGGGGGGGGTGACCCTCCTGAGGGAGGTCACCGTGCGCATGAAGTCGAAGAACTGCGGCTGCAGCACATCTGCTATCGGCGCCCCGTACGAGTACTGCCACGTCTGCACGACGGCCGCACCATCCATGACCTCGACCTTCGTCAGGAGCCAGCTGTTCGCCGGGTAGCTGAACACCACCCGTCTGGTGTCGGCCGGGTCGTCGAACCGCACCTCGTCGATCAAGCTGGCGTAGCCGGGGGCGATGCTGCACCACGAGTAGTCGATCGCGATGGCGTTGCCGTTGAGGTCCTCGATGCGGGTGCACTGGAGCACCTGGATCGGCGAGCCGCTGTCCATGCCCATGTAGGTGTACTGGGCGGCGGTGGCCGCGGCGTCGAATCGGTAGACCAGCCCGGTCGTGGTCCTCACGGTGTGCACGCTGCCGCTGACGCTGTAGAGCCACCCGCCGGGCGTGATCTTCTCACCAGGATGGCCGTCCCGAGGGTACAGCGGGTGGGTCGAGCCGTCGGGCATGATCAGCGTGGTGTGGCTCTCCGGCCCGGGGGAGATGTTGAGCAGTTTGCCCATGTGGAGCTGCCAGCCCGAGTCGCCCAGGCGACCGCTGATGTCCGCCGAAGCAGCGTGGCGCGCCAGCATCGGGTCGTCAACCCGGTTGACCACGTCGGAGGAGTAGGTCCGCTGGATGACGATGTCGAGCCCGCCGTTGCCCGGCAACACCACGTCGACCATGGTGAGGTGCAGCGTGCCGGAGAAGTGGTCGACCCGCTCACTGAAGGCCCCGGCGGGCATCGCGGCGGACACCTGGCCAAGGACCTCGTCGCGGTCAATCGGCTCGACATCGGGCGGGTCGTCGCGACGTACCGCGGGCGCGGCGGCCACCAGCGTGCCCGCCGGCGCGACGGCGACGGGCGTCCGGATCACCACGTCGGGGACCTCCTGCGGCTCGCCTTGTCCCGCGACCACGCCTGGAGTGAGCATGACCGCCGCGAGCGCCGAGCCGGTCACGAGTTGCACAACCGCACTTCTGAGTGTCATGGCACCTCCAGCTTAGATCCGTCATCTCAGGAAATCCAGTCTCTTCGACGCACACATGAGACAACATAGTGCCCTGGTCATCATCGCGCCACCACCCATGTGGGTGACGTTGGCCCGACCGGAATGCGCCATCAGCGACTCGATGCCGTCTGCCCCCAGATCCGGGGAAGGGCCGTCGTCAGGCGCCACGGCCAGCCG
>CAZKKP010000476.1:0-3478 GCA_964553295.1 uncultured Thermoanaerobaculia bacterium
CGGCCGCGATCACCGCCCCTGCCTCGCCCCGGGCGAGGAAGGCCGTGCCCAGGTCGGCGATCAGCGGCACCCCGGCGGCGAGGAGGGCGTCCCGGTCCTCATCCGCCTGCCGCTCGACCCGCAGCAGGTCATCGGCGACGGCGGGGCCGGCGGCCAGCCCGAGGGCGATAGCGAGGAGTAGAGGAGAGACCAGGCGACTTGAGATCATCTTTCATCTCCGGCTCGGTCAAGACCGTCATCACAGGCCACAGGCCGCCGGAAGAGTAGCACTCTCCAGACCGGGCCACCCGGAGCCCCCGGGATCTGGCAAAATCCCGGTCGTGGCCGCAGAGCATCCCCTGCACGACCGGGCGCGGGAGGCGCCCGAGAGCCCCGGCGTCTACCGCTTCCAGGACCGCGCAGGACGGGACCTGTACGTCGGCAAGGCGCGCAACCTGCGCCGCCGGCTGCTCTCCTACTTCGGCCGCAGCGACCTCGCCGAGCGCACCCGGGCGATGCTCGAGCGGGCGCGCCGGCTCGACGTCACCGTCACCGCCAGCGAGGTCGAGGCATTCATCCTCGAGAACACTCTGATCAAGCGCCTGAGGCCGCGCTTCAACGTGCTGCTGCGCGACGACAAGACCTACCCCTACCTCAAGCTGACCACCGGCGAGGCGTGGCCGAGGGTCGAGTACACCCGGCGGGTGCGCGACGACGGCCACAGCTACTTCGGTCCGTTCATGGGCCAGCACATGGCGCGACGCCTGATGGAGCTGGTTCGCACCCACACCCAGGTGCGCACCTGCTCGATCGAGATCGACGGACGCCTCGCCCGACCCTGCCTCTACCACGCCATGAAGGCATGCCTCGGGCCCTGCGTCGCCGGCCTGACCACCCCGGCGGCCTACGCCGAGGCGGTCGAGGAGGTCCGCCTCTTCCTTTCCGGCCGCCACCGTGAGCTCTTGCCGCGCCTCCAGGAAAGCATGTGGCGGGCCGCCGAGGAGGAGGACTACGAGCGCGCCGCCCGCTACCGCGACCTCGCGGCGATCGTCGAGCGCCTCGGCGAACGCCAGGACGTCGAGATGCCGGGCCGGGGGGACGCCGACGTCCTCGCCCTGCACTCCGACGGCGAGCACGCGACGGTGTGCGTGCTCCCCTACCGCGCCGGCAAGCTGGTCGACAAGCGCGAGTTCCACTTCGAGGGTGTGGGCGACGTCGGGGGGTCGGAGCTGCTGGTCTCCTTCGCCGCCCAGTTCTACGAGTCCAACCCGGCGATGCCGCCTCTGGTGGAGACCGCTATCGGCCTCGAGGACGAGGACCGCATGCTGCTGGAGACCTACCTCGGCCATCTCAGGGGCCGTTCGGTCGAGCTCGCCACGCCGCGGCGCGGCCCGCGGGCGCGCCGGGTCGAGCTCGCCCGGGACAACGCTCGCTCGGCCTTCGAGCTGCGCTTCCGGGCGCCGCTGTCCCAGGCCCAGCACCTCGAGCGAAGGCTCGCCGAGGCCCTCGGCCTCGACCGCCCGGTGGCCCTGCTCGAGTGCTTCGACATCTCACACTCCTCCGGCAAGGACACCACCGCCTCGTGCGTCGTCTGGCGCAGCGGCCGCCTCGAGAAGCGGGCGTACCGCAGCTTCCTGATCCGCGACGTCGTCGGCGTCGACGACTTCTCGTCGACCGCCGTTACCGTCGCCAGCGCGACGAGGGCCGCGAGCTGCCCGACCTCGTGCTGATCGACGGCGGCGCCGGCCAGCTCAACGCCGCCCTCGCCGCCCTCGACCGCCTCGGCGTCGAGCTGCCGCTGGCCGCGCTGGCCAAGCGCGAGGAGCTCGTCCACCTGCCCGGTCGCCCCGAGCCGCTCCGGCTGTCGACCTCCGACCCGGCCCACCTGGTGCTGCGCCTGGTGCGCGACGAGGCCCACCGTTTCGCGGTCAGCCGCCACCGTCGCCGCCGCGGCCGCAAGACCCTTGCGAGCGAGCTGCTCAACATCCCGGGCATCGGTCCCGGCCGCGCCCGGACGCTGCTCGGCCGGCTCGGCTCGCTCCGCGCCGTCCAACAGGCCAGCGCCGAGGAGCTCGAGCAGGTTCTCGGCCCTCGCCTCGGCCGCCACGTCTGGCAGCACCTCCACGCCGGCGAGAGCGACTGAGCGGCGAGCCCGGTCAGCGCCGCCAGACGTGGACCGCCGCGGCCTGGGCGGTGGGCATGAGGATCATCTCACGGACGTTGGCGTGGGCCGGCCGGGTGGTGCAGAAGAGCACCGCGTCGGCGACGTCGGCGGGGGCCAGCGGCTCGAGGCCCTGGTAGACCGTGGCGGCCCGTTCCCGGTCGCCGTGGAAGCGGACCTCGGAGAACTCGGTCTCGACCATGCCGGGGTCGACCGACGATACCCGCACGCCGGTGCCCAGGGTGTCGACGGCCATCGCCCGACCGAGGGCGGTCACCGCGAACTTGGAGGCGCAGTACACGTTGCCGCCCGGATAGACCTCGTGGCCGGCGATCGAGCCGATGTTGACGACGTGGCCGCGGCCGCGCTCGACCATTCCCGGCAGCACCGTCCGGGTGACGTAGAGCAGCCCCTTGAGGTTGGTGTCGACCATCTCCTCCCAGTCCTCGACCTCGCCGGCGTGAAGCGGCGCCAGGCCGCGCGCCAGGCCGGCGTTGTTGACCAGGATGTCGACCGCCTGCCAGGACGCCGGCAGGCCGGCGAACCAGCCCTCGACCGCACCGCGGTCGCGGACGTCCAGGACGTCGCCGCGCGCGACGCCGCCGTGCTCTGCCTCGAGCCGGGCGGCCACGGCCGCCACCCGGTCGGCTCGACGGGCGACCAGCAGCAGCCGACAGCCGGCGGCCGCGAAGGCATGCGCGCAGGCCTCGCCGATGCCGCTCGAGGCGCCCGTGACCAGCACCGTCCGTCCCGCGATGTCCATGGCCCGAACCTCCCAGCCGGAAAACCGGCCCCGCCGAGGCGGGGCCGGGAAGATACTACGCCATCGACGGAGGTCAGGCGAGGGCCTCGTCCGCGTCCTCGTCGAGGAACTCCCGCACCCAATCCGGGCGCCAGCGGCCCTCGGCCATCGCGCGCAGGGCGGGCTCGAAGAAGAACTCGCTCTCGCCGAAGGCCGGCTCGAGCTCGTCCAGCCAGGCCGCCTGGCTGTCGAAGCGGGCGAAGAACACCCGGTTGACCCAGCTCGTGTCCCGCGCCTGGATGAGCTTGAGGACGAAGACCTTCTCGCCGGCGACCCGGGCCACGCCCTCGATCAGGGCCTTGCCCGGGGTGGCCGACATCGACGGCCCGCGCACTGTCCGGCCGAGACCCGAGACGCCGCCGTAGGCCTCCGAGAAGATCCGGTAGGCGCGGGCCAGCGGCACCTCGAAGTAGTGCTTGGGACCGGTGTCCCGCTCGACGAACATGTAGTAGGGGATCATGCCCAGCCGGACCTGCTCCCGCCACATCTCGGCCCAGGTGTCGGCGTCGTCGTTGACGTGGCGGATCAGGGGGGCC
>CAZKKP010000477.1:0-3450 GCA_964553295.1 uncultured Thermoanaerobaculia bacterium
ACGGTCACGCCGACGCGGACGATCACGCCGACGCCGACGATCACGCAGACGCCGACGATCACGCAGACGCCGACTCGGACGCCGACGCCGACGATCACGCAGACGCCGACTCGGACGCCGACGGCGACCCTGACGCCGACGGTGACCCGCACCGCCACCCGGACGCCGACGCCGACGGCGACCCAAACGGCGACCGTCACCCCGACGGCGACCGTCACCCCGACGGCGACGGCGACCCACACGGCGACCCACACGCCAACCCACACGGCGACGCCGACAACGACCCCCACCGCGACGCCGACGCCGACGATCTCGCCGACGCCGACCTTGACGCCGACGGCGACGCCGACGCGCCGGCCGATCGGCTAGGAGGAGACCATGGAGCGCAGCACTCGACTGAATCCGACTGCCGCTGCCGCCGGGCGACGACCCCATCGATGGTGGTCGGTATCGCTCGCCGGCGCCATGGTCGCCATCGCGGCTCTCGCGGCCCCCGCCGCCGCGCAGGGTCCCTGGGCCCTGCCCGAGCCCCGCCCCGTGGTCGAGGAGGACTTCTCGGCCGGCCTGGCCGGTTGGTCGGTGCGCTACTGGGCCGGCGCCGCCTCGAGCTGGCAGGCCAGCCCGGGCAGCCAGGCGCCGGCCTGCGTCCCGTCCGGCGCCTGGGAGACGCACGCCTCGGAGACCGCCGCCGTCGCCGGGGTGGACACCGTGCTCGTTCTCGACCAGTCCCTGGTCGCGACCCCCGAGGACTGGGCCAAC
The DNA here is from genome assembly GCA_964553295.1 of uncultured Thermoanaerobaculia bacterium. GTDB lineage: Bacteria > Acidobacteriota > Thermoanaerobaculia > Thermoanaerobaculales > Sulfomarinibacteraceae > CAZKKP01. The sequence goes on from CAZKKP010000477.1 coordinate 760, forward strand.
ATCAGGCTCGAGTTCGACTTCTGGGCCGACACCCGGTCCCGGGTCGGGGTCCTGATCGGCGGCGCGGGCGGCGACGTGCCGGGCACCGTTGTCAGCGACGGCTACCTCTTCATGATCACCGGCATCCCGACCGCGGACGACGCCAGGGTCAACTTCGCCCGCTCCCGCTACCGGCTGACTCGTCGGTCGGGCGGCGGCGACCAGGAGATCAGCGCCGCGCGGATCCAGCTCGACCCGACCACGGCAGGCCTGGAGACCGTCGCCGAGGGCTGCTACCGCCTCCGGGTCGAGTTCTTCTGCGGCAACTACCGGGTGCAGGTGCGGCGCCTTCAGGACGCTGACTGGTTCACCCTGGTGGAGTGGACGGACCCAAGCGCGGTGCACCTGACCCCCGGCTTCGTCGGCCTTCTCCACGGCGGCACCGACCCGCTGACCTCGGCCACCGCCCGCTTCGACAACGTCACGGCCGCTTCATGGGGGACCGAGTGCGCGCAGGTCTGCGTCGACTGGCCGACCGACTGGACCCTGTACCACCGTGAGCCCCTCGAGCTCAAGCTCCTCTACCACGGCGCCCTGCTCGACTACAGCTACGGCGCCACCCTCCCGCGCAACCCGCCCAAGATCGACGTCGCTACCGAGCCGCCGTCGACCACGGTCTCGGGCCGCCTCACCGCCGACACCGCCTACTGCAACGGCTGGCAGCTCCTCGTCGACCTGCCGCAGCCGACGACCGGCGCCAGCAACCTCCCCGCCATCCGCGCCTTCCTCGAGCCGAGCCATACCGCGGTGCAGTACGTCGACCAGGGCGACGGCACCTTCCTCTGGGTGGACACCTTCGACCAGGATCCCGCCAGCCCGACCTACAACCCGATACCGATGGTGGCCGACGGCGCCACGCCGATCGCCAACGCCCTGTACGACGCCTACCAGTGGTTCGTCAGCAAGCGCACCACCGGCCAGTGGTCCACCGACCCCCTCGCCCGGTGCCGGCCCTGGTACGTCTTCCTGATCACCGACGGCGAGGAGAGCTGTGCGACCAGCAACCCGGACGTCGACCCGATTCTCGACCTGGTCTGCCAGCCGGGCGAGGCCGCCGAGCTGTTCGCCAACGTCGAGAACCCGGCCACCGCTTCACCGGGGATTCCGGTCTTCACCATCGGCTTCGCCGAGGGCGTCGGCGCCGACTCGCCGCTGGAGTGCATCGCGGCCGCCAACCCCGGCAAGAACGCCTTCAGAACCGCCGCCAACGCCGAAAGCCTGCAAGAGGAGCTGCTGGCCATCCTGAGCCTGCTCGAGGACCGGTCGCGGTCGTTCGCTCCCTTCAAGATCTCGCCGCCGCCCTCGTCCTCCGGCGCCGGCGTGTTGGTGCGGGACTTCCTGACCGTCTTCCCGATCTTCTCGCCGAGCAACATCAGCTCGGTGTGGGACGGCAACCTCTACGCCTTCCGCCTCAACGAGGCCAACCCGACCCTGCCGGCGACCGCGGACTGCCAGCTCGACTTCAGCCAGGGGGTCTGGGAGGCCTCCTCGAGCCTCGCCGAGCAGCTTGCCGACGGCTACTCGCGGCAGGTCTACTTCGGCCGGCCGGCGGTCGGTGGCTGGAGCCGCCACGAGCTGGTCGAGGTGACCACCGACGAGACCCTGCGGGCCGACTTCGTGAGCCGCCTCGACCTCGAGGGTGCGGTGCAGCCGGCGACCGTCCAGGAGATCGTCAACTTCGTACGCAACGAGCACCGCACCGACCTGTCCGACGAGATCCCCTCGGATCCGCGGCCCACCGGCGCCGGGGTGCTTGGCGACATCTACCACTCCCAGCCGGTATTCGTGGCGCCGCCGAACAACCCCTCCTTCTACTTCGACTACGGCTTCGCCGTCAGCAGCGCCTCGAGCTACCGCGAGTTCGCCGCCAAGCACGCGCAGCGGCGGCGAGTAGTGCTCGCCGGGGCCAACGACGGCGTGCTCCACGCCTTCGACGGCGGCTACTTCGACCGGCGCCTGCGCTACACCGCCTTCATCGATCCCGACACCGACCTGCCGGTGCCCGATCCCGAGGACCGCTACGCCGGTGTTCACGACCTGGGCAACGGCAAGGAGCTCTTCACCTTCCTGCCGCAGGGCGTCGTCAACCGGCTCTTCCGGCTGACCTACGGCACGTCGTCCGACGATCACCAGTACATGGTCGACGGCAAGATCGCCGTCTCCGACTTCCTCTGGGACGACGACGGCAGCTCGATCACCCCGGAGGTGTGGCGCACCGCTGCGATCGTCACCCTGCGACGGGGCGGGCGCAGCATGATCGCCCTCGACCTCACCCAGCCCGACCCGGTGACCGGCTTCGACCCGACTGACCCGGCCTCCGTCGGTGAGGTTCCCGGCTGGCAGTCGGACGGCTCCACCGACCTCCCGGGCTGCCTCGACGGGACCACCCCCAACTGCGACGGCGAGTACCCGAAAGTGCTCTGGGAGTTCACCGACACCGCCGACGCCGACGGCAATGGCCACCCCGACCTCGGCTGGACCTGGTCCAAGCCGGCCATCGCCCGAATCGCGATCCACAACGCCTCCTCGCCGAGCAGTCCGGGGAGCCGCTTCGTCGCCTTCTTCGGCGGCGGCCACGACGAGACCCGGAGCGATGACACGATCCCGCCGGACGGGATCCTCGAGGACCACACCGGCCTGCATGCCTACGCC
>CAZKKP010000478.1:0-798 GCA_964553295.1 uncultured Thermoanaerobaculia bacterium
GTGTTGGAGGCGCGGCAACAAGCGCTTCTCGGCTCCGGTCGGCGTCGCGCTCGTCACTGGGCGAGAGCCCGAGGATGTCATGCGCGAGCTCTGGATGGAGCGCGGCGCGGCTGTCACCGGCGCCGCTGGAGAAGACGTCGGCTGGCGGGTACGCTGTTACGACTCCAAGGACCGCGTAGTCGGCGAGGCCCGATGGTCCGTCATGCTTGACGCTGCCCTCGAGGGTGACGTGTCCGTCTACGCCCTTCTCTCCTCCCAGGGACGGGTCATGCAGATGCAGCACCGGCTGCTACTGGACGCCTACCAATGCACGGCGTCCATCCACTCGACGGCGGCCGCTTCATTTGAAGCCGGTCTCAAGGCCCAGAACGAAGTCATCGATGTGCTTACCGACCTGCGGGCTGACGCCGCGCGTGAGGAGTCACGGGCCCGGTCCGTCGAGGCCGTCGTCGGTTTCATTGAGGGTCACCCGGACCTTGTCTCGGACTGGATTCGCCGGGCCACAGGGACGGCGGCCGACGTCCCTGGCACCATCCCGCCCGACCTGCGCCCGCTCTGGCGCCTCGTGGAGCTCGGCGACCGGGACGCCGTGCTGGCCTACCTCGAGGGCCAGCGCGCGGCCGACGAAGGGTGGTTCAGCTTCGCCGGCCAGCGGCTCCGCGAGAGCCCCGAGGGCAAGGGGTTGCTCTCCAGGCTCTCGAAGCTCACCGGTGTGGGGTAGGAGACGGTATCGCCGCGTCGCCCTCACCTTCAGCCGCGTCATCAGCCGTCCGGCCGAGAGGTTGATCGACGTCCGCC
>CAZKKP010000478.1:808-3448 GCA_964553295.1 uncultured Thermoanaerobaculia bacterium
CGGTATCGCCGCGTCGCCGGGCGGAGGCCCTGGTACTCGGCGATGCGGGCGATGTCCACGGGCACGGGGTCGAGGGCGTCCAGGTCCCACGCGTGCGTCGACGGCTCGGCGCGTCGCCCGGCGTCCGACCACGCGATGACGCCGTCTCGCATGACCTCGCGGCCGGTGGCCGGGTCGAGGGTAAGGGTGGAGCCGCGCGGAGCTCGGCGACCGGCGACCGCCCCGTCGTCCGTCCGCATCCAGCCGTGCCAGTCCGAGCGCGGGCGCGGCGGCAGGGCGCCCGGCGACGCGCCGTAGGAGCGGCAGTGCGGCGGCAGGAGCTCGGGGGCCTGGCGCGACTTCGCCATCTCGCCGGGGAGCGGCGCGGTCGCTCCCTCGCGGTCGTCGGCGATGGCCAGGACCTTCGCCAGGTATGAGGACACCGCGTCGGGCGAGCGGACCGGAGCCCAGTCGCACCGCTCGCCCCACCCGGCCAGGGCGACGAGCTCGGCGACGTCCGGCGGTGGCGCCTGGTACCCGTCCGCATCGGGGCGGTACTGCGACGCGCGGGCGTGGAGCTCCGGGTGAACGATGACGGCGTGGACGTGCGGGACGCCCGACTGGTGGTCCTCGCGTACCCAGACGTACCGCGGGCGCGGGTGGCCCTCGCGCCGCAAGCGGGCGCCGAGCGCCCGGATGAACCGCCGCCATCGCTCGCCGAGCTCGGCGTGGTCCTCGAGACGGGAGCGGTCCGAGCGCCGGCGGTGACGGGGCGCCGGAAGGGTCATGGTGACGAAAAGCGCGTGCGGGCTATGGATGATGCACTCGGGCGAGGAGAGCCGGGAGTACAGCTGGCCCGTCCAGTACGCGCGACAGGGGCCATGGTGGCGGCGGGAGCCGCACCGGTACGCCACCCGGACGGCGGCGCCGTCGGGCCCGGGCCGGCGGAGCTCCATGCTCCACGCCTGCGCGTGGCACGCGTGCACGTATCGGGGCTGCCAGCCGGCCGGCCGGGCGCCGGTAACCTCGGCGCCGGTCTCGACCGGGTAGCCGTCGGTGAGGTAGGTCTGTACCGAGCGCGTTTGCCGCGCGTGACACTTATTCTTAGTACGACAAGGTCGGTCCGCGGGGACTGTTCCGCTGGCCGCACGTTCAGGGTGCGCGGAAGCCGCGGGGGGGGACTGGCAACCCCCCCCGCGGTCCTCACGCGCCCGAGTCACGGTTGTGCGTCGTCCTCGGTGGAGCCGCGAGGCCGGTGTCCTGGCAAGCCCGAGGCCCACTCGCCCAGAAGTGTGCGGAGTACGTCCGCGTCACCCGTGGTCATGTCGCGGATGAGGACCCGGGCGAGCTCGCGCGCGGCGGCGCGCCACGACTCCCGCGAGCTCGCGCCGGGCGAGCCCTCGGCGGCGTCGCCGAGGAAGAGCGCCGATCTGAGGGCCAGGACGCACACGTGCCGCGCCCACCAGATGTCCGGCGTGGTGTACTGGGCCAGGCCGTCCAGGCCGTCGGTCGTGGTGTGGGCCCTGGAGAGCCACGCCGGGACCGGCGGGAGCGGAGGAAGCTGGTCGCTGTCGTCGACGTCGCTCATGACCGCCCTCCGAGCGTCACCGATGCCAGATTCTGGAACAGGGCCTCTCGTAGAGACGACGCGCCCGCAAGGATGACGTCGTCGACCTCGAACGCCCGAACGGAGGTCCAGCGCTCGGGGCCAAGCCCCCACCAGTCCGCGGCCCTCATCAGGCCGAGGCCGAACGACCTGCGATATCGGCCCGGGCCCCAGCAGGCCCGGGACTCCAGGGCAAAGGCCCGCCACATCGTGCGACTGACCGCTATCCGCACGATGCTCCGGCCGGCGCAGGCGCGCTCGGCGACACGCACGGCCTCGGCCGCCAACGCGCGCCGCTGGCATGGGGCGTCCGCCGGGACTGGAAACCCGCACGGACGCAGCCGCCGCTCGGAGTCACCGCCCGTGTACTCCTCGCGGAGCGACGCCGCTGTAAGGAGGAAGTGCGCGTCCCTCATGACGACGGCCTCCACGTAATCGGCCGCAACCGAGCGAACAGGCATGGCGTACCCGTCTCTCGGTCGGCGACGCGGAAGACGAGGGCGTCGATGTCGGTCCCGTCCGCGCTGTCCCAGCAGCACCACCGTCGGCCCAGTGTGCGGGTGGGCTCGCCGAGCTGGGTGGTCCATCCCCGACACAGGGCGCCGGGGCCCCACACGCCGCGGGTTGCGGCGATGATGTCGCGCCACATCGACTCGCAGACCACCACCCGGACGATGCACCTGCCCTCGCGCCCGAAGATGAGGCCGCACGCGAGCTCGGCGAATCGGCGACGGGGCATCATCTGGACCACCGGACCGCGGTACCGCGAGAGCAGCACGGCCCCGGTCAGGTCGTTCAGCACCTGAGTGTCGGTGACGACCAGCTCCAGTCTCGTGGTCGTCATGACGCACCCCCCGTCGCCCGGGCCCGGAGGCTGGAGAGGCCGTGGAAGCCGAGCCATTCGAGCTCGATGGTGAGCGCCCATTCGCTCCTCATCATCCCGTCGTCGATGCGGTACGACTGGACAGAGACGTGGTCCCCGGGCCCAGGCCAGCTCCCCCGATACCAGATTCGCCCGGCGCGACGACGGGGCCCGGGGCGCAGCACGAGGCCCG
>CAZKKP010000479.1:0-1824 GCA_964553295.1 uncultured Thermoanaerobaculia bacterium
CTGGAGGTAGGCCCAGACGGCCTTGAGGTCGTCGTCGGTCATGTTGCGGTAGGCTGGCCAGGGCATCGGCGGCAGGATCGGCCTGCCGGCGCCCATGTGTTGGCCGGTCCTGAGCGCCGCCGCGAAGGACTCCTCGGTGTAGATGCCGAGCCCGGTCTGAAGGTCCGGTGTCAGGTTGGTGGCGAAGCTGATGCCCCAGGGGCCGGCGAAGGCGGTGTTGGTCGCGGCGCCAGCCCACAGCCAGCCTCTGCCGAGCTCGCCCGGGGCGGCCAGCGGGAAGTCCTCGGGATGCCCCGCCAGCCGCCGGCTCAGGTCGGGCTCGGGCCCGTTGGCGCCGAGCCTCATCGGGGTGTGGCAGTCGTCGCAGCCGGCCACCGCGACCAGGTAGGCGCCGCGCTCGACGGTCGTCGCGGCGCGTCCTCCGACTGTGGCTGCGTTGTTGCACCCAGTGATCGCCACCGCGGCGACTGCCACCGCTGCCATCGCGACCATCACGGCGATGCTTCGACACACGATACCGGCTGGTTCGAACATGTCTCTCTCCTCCAGTGCACTTCGACGTTCCTGGCGTCGGTCTGGGCGGGGTACGGAAGGGTCGTTGAGATGTCATCGCATGTTCTCGACGATTGTCACCCGACGCGCGTCACCCGATGGAGGTGCAGCAGTCGTGGGCTGGTCAGGCCCTGTACACTGGAGGGCAAGATCGCGGCGGACGGGGAGGCTGGAGGAGGATGGGCAGCATCGGCCACGTGGTGGAGCAGACCATCTTGCTCGTCGAGGACAACCCGGACGACGAGCTGCTGGCCTTGCGCGCCCTGACCTCGAACCGGGTCGCCAACCAGGTCGTCATCGCCCGAGACGGTGTCGAGGCCCTCGAGTACCTCTTCGGCGAGGGACGCTTCGCGGGCCGCGACCTGGCCTGCCAGCCGGCCCTGATCCTTCTCGACCTCCAGCTGCCGAGGCTCGACGGGCTCGAGGTGTTGCGGCGCATCCGTGCCGATCCAAGGACCGAGCTCCTGCCCGTGGTCGTGCTGACCACCTCGGGAGAGGAACCAGACCTGGTCGCCAGCTACCGCCTCGGCGCCAACAGCTATATCCGCAAGCCGGTCGACTTCGCCCAGTTCACCGAGGCGGTGCGCCAGCTCGGAATCTGCTGGCTGGTTCTCAACCAGCGGCCAGCGGGGCCAGCACCGCAGGGGTGAGAGGTACCACGATGGCCACCTCGCTGCGCGTGCTGATCGTCGAGGACTCGGCCGACGACGCCGAGCTGGTCGCCAGGTACCTGGCGCGCGAGGGCTTCGAGCCCGCCATGACCCGGGTCGAGACCGCCGAGGACATGCGGCGGGCGCTCGAGGGCGCGACCTGGGACGTGGTCATCGCCGACCACAACATGCCTCTCTTCAGCTCCTCGGGGGCGCTCGAGGTGCTGCGGGCAAGCGGGCTGGACCTGCCCTTTCTGATCGTCTCGGGGTCGATCGGCGAGGAGGTGGCGGTCGAGGCGATGCGCGCCGGGGCCCACGACTACATCGTCAAGAGCAACCTCGCTCGGCTCGGGCCGGCGCTCGAGCGCGAGCTGCGCGAGGCGGAGGTGCGGCGAGCCCGTCGCCTGGCGGAGCACCAGCTCGCCTTCCACCGTCGCCACGACGCCCTCACCGGGCTGGTCAACCGACACGAGCTCGAGGTCCGGCTCGAACGGACCATCGAGGCGGTACGGGCGGGTGGTCCGCCGGCCGCGGTCTGCTTCCTCGACGTCGACGGCTTCCGGGCGGTCAACGACACCTGTGGCCACGCCGCCGGCGACGACATGCTGCGCCAGGTGGCCCA